>DATCCP010000353.1:0-6397 GCA_036511215.1 Candidatus Krumholzibacteriaceae bacterium | reverse complement strand
CCCTCGGTGATCGCGCGAAAGTAGAGCCCGGAACCCCCGACGAGGAGCGGGAGCCTCCCCCGTGATGCGACGTCCCGGATCGCCGCGTGCGCGAGGCGCGCGAACGAGTCCGCGTTGCTCTTTTCGGCGAGATCGAGAATGTCGATGAGGTGATGGGGAATTGCGCGGCGCTCATCCGTCGTCGGTTTCGCGGTGCCGACGTCGAGAAGCCGGTACACCTGCCTGGAATCGATCGAGAGTATCTCCGCTTCCGCACGCATCGCGAGCTGCATTGCGAGCCGGCTCTTGCCCGACGCCGTGGGACCGAGAATTGCAACCGCGCTGATCATTTCTTCGTCGAGACCGTTCTCGCGAAACGGCGCTCGAGCTCCCCGAGGCCCACGCGGAGCATCGTCGGGCGCCCGTGAGGGCATGTGTACGGGAGCTCGGTGGCGAAGAGCTGGTCGGCGAGGCTCTCCATCTCCTCGCTCGCAAGCTTCGTTCCCGCCTTGACGGCGGAGCGGCACGCGTAGGTTTTCAGGAATTCGTCGATCCCGCTTCTTCCCTCCTCGCCGAGGATCTCCGCGAGGAGCCGCCCGTCGCTCCAGTTCCGCACGCCGGCCGGTATGCCGCGCACGATGACGGATCTCGGCCCGAAGGGCTCGCTCTCGAACCCGAGTGAGGCGAGAACCGGCACGAGCGCCTCGTAGCGATCGTACTCGTCGGGCGAAAGATCGAGGGTCGCCGGGAAGAGAAGCGACTGGACGACGCTCTTCCCGCCGCCGAGGTTGGCTTTCGCCTTGTCGAAGAGGATCCGCTCGTGAGCCGCGTGCTGGTCGATGATGACCAGCCCTCCCCTGATCTGGATCAATATGAAGCTCTGGTGAAGCTGCCAGTAGAGGCTTCCCGGCGTGAAGAGATTCTTCGCTCCTTCGTCACCGAAGAGAGAGAGCGGCGCTTCGTGAAACTCGAACGTACGGTCCCCCTCGACGATCTCCTGCGGCGCTCCCGTGTTCGATCGCGCCCCCGGGAAAATGCTCCGGTATGCCGATTCGACCACCTCGGTGAACGATACGGGCTTCCCGTGCAGCGCCTCGGCGATCGAGGAGAGAAGAAGCCTGTGGATTTCCCCCTCGTTTCGGAAACGCACCTCGGCCTTCGTCGGATGGACGTTGACGTCGACCTCCTCCGGAGGAATGTCGATGAAAAGCACGACTGCAGGGAACCGGTCCCGCGGGATGAGGGATTCGTACGCCTGGTTCACCGCGTGCGAGAGGACGCGGTCCCTCACGTATCGCCTGTTCACGAAGTAGAACTGCATGTATCGATTCGCGCGCGTCTGGTCGCTTTGCGATACGAAGCCATGAACGTTCGTCCGGCCTAACGTGTACGCCACGGGGACGAGGCTCGCGAAGAGCTCCGGGCCGAGCACGATCTCGACGCGCTCGCGGAGGCTCGACGACGGATACGAGAGGATGTCCCGCCCGCTCTCCCGGAGAAGGAACGCAGTCCCGGGAAAGGAGAGCGCGTATCCCTGAATCACGCCGATGATGCGCCGGAGCTCGGACTGCGCGCTCCGGAGGAATTTCCTGCGCGCGGGAAGGTTGAAAAAGAGATTCTCGACGATCACCTCGGTCCCGGGATTCTTGACGAAGGGCGCATCCCGTACGGTTCCGTCTTCCCGGTACGCGAGCTCCCGCCCCATCTCCTCCCCCGCCGCGCGCGACCGGATCGTCAGCATGCTCACGGAGCGGATGCTCGCGAGCGCCTTGCCCCTGAAGCCCAGCGTGCCGACCCGAGAGATGTCTTCCACCCGCATGATCTTGCTCGTCGAAAAGCTCTCGACCGCGAGCGGGAGCTCCCCCGCCGGAATGCCCGAGCCGTTGTCCTCGATCCTGATGAGCGATTTTCCCCCGTCGCCGAGCTCGATTGTGATGCGGGTCGCTCCTGCATCGAGTGAATTTTCAATGAGTTCCTTGACCGCGCTCGAAGGGCGTTCGACGACCTCTCCCGCGGCGATCTGGGCGGCAACTTCGGGGGCCAGCTTTTGAATCGGGGGCACCAGGCCCTCCATGAGTGAAGGTTCGTGCCGGGTATCGTGCGGAGACTCTCCCGCAATGGTCACCGGGAAAATATCACGGGCGCATCCGTTGCGCAATGCGGAAAAGGACTGAGAGCTATGGGCGGATCTTGGATTTGGCTTCGTGGATAAGCTCGGCGGCGGTCGAGGAACTGCCGGGGAATACGGCGAAGCCGTCAGCCGGGAAGAACGATGCGGGGTCGTACCCCTTCTCAGCGAGCTTGGCCACTATGAACGTCTTGATTCTGTCTTCGAGGTATCCCATGCGCTGATACCCTTCGATGGAAAGGACGACGAAGAAATCAGGTTCGGTCCACGAGAAGAAATCGGTCTTCCGTACCTGCCGGCGAATTCCCATGCTGAGCTCGTTTATGAGGTTCAGCGTTGTCTGATAGTCCTCGCCAAGCCTCGCCTTCAAGCCGCTGATATTGAAGATCGTAATAATGAATCCGTGGTGGTATCGCTCCGCCCGTTCGATCTCCTCGTTTATCCGTTCGAGCATGAGCTTCTGATTGTATCGCAGGAGATCGTCGAAGGTGAACGATTCGGCGCGCTCCTTTTTGATCTGCTGCCGCGCGAAGAGGGGGGCAATCAGGTTGTCGGCCCTCTGAAGGATCTCGATCTCGTGCTCGCCGAAAACGGAGGAATCAAGCGGGGACGTCGGCACCTTGTCGTACCCGATGTAGACGACGCTCACGTCAGCGGACCTGAACAGAGGGAATCCGATGACCGAACGATGGAACGGCGGCTTGTCGGAAACGTCGACATCCGCGGACAGGTAGCTCACGCATGCCGGTTCCCATTTCGATCTGACCGCTTCGAGCATCTCGGAGTCGTACTCGAGCCTCTTGCGGCGCTCCGTCTCGTCCTCGGGGAACTCGTGGTACGCCGACTCCCGTCGATCGGGTCCCTCGTAGTGCAGGCTTCCGACGGAGGCTTTGATGAGAGCCGAGAGAACGGCCGGGAGCTTGCGGATTTTCGAAGACAGATCATCGAATGTCATGAACATCGGGGCGAGGGACGAGAGCTCCTCGAGGCTTTCGAGTTTTCTCGCCTGCCGGGTCTCCCTGATCTCGGCGTACGTGTAGAAGCCGATCTGGAAACGGAGCGCGTCCCGGAGCCTGAAGAAGGTCTGAAGCGCGTTGAGGGCGGAAAACTCGATGACGAGAACGCCGAGCGGCTCGTTGTGGATCAGGGGGATATAGATCGATGTGATGGCGCTTTCGCCGAGCTTGAGTCTGAGTGCCGTGTCGTGGCTCGCCTCGGTCATGAGCACCTCTTCGCCCCCCATGTACGCCCGCGCGAGGCTTCCCTTGTGGCAATGAATCCGCGGACTCTGTGGGCCCGCGGGTATCTGCTGATCGCTGCCGCCGAGGATCAGCCAGTCCCCCTCGTCGGTCGCCGTGTAGATGGCGACCGTGTCGGCTCTGAGCTTCTCGGCGAGGAATCTGCAGAGAAGCGTGAACTTTTCGTGAAATCCGAGCTTGTTGTGAAAGAGCGTCTCGAGGTAGTTCCGCACCTGGAACTCGATCTCGCGAATCTCGTGCGAGTCGATCATGAGATGCTGGTCAAGGATCGGAGCGATTTTCGATGCGATGAGCGTGATCGTCTCGACGTCGCGGTCCGCGAGCTTCTTCTCCTGCGTGCTCGTCGAGACGTTGAGCACGCCCAGAAGCTTTCCGTTGTGGACGATTGCCGAGGAGATCGAACTCTGGATGTTTTCCCGGTCGCGCCCCTCGCGGTAGAGGGGCGTGTTGACGATCTCCGTGATGAGGAGCGGCTTCAGCGTGCGCGCGACGGTGCCGGCGATACCGTCACCGAGCTTCTGCCTCGTTCGCTCCACTACGTCTGCGCTCAATCCGTTTGCATAGCCGATATAGAGCTCATGCGTCTCCGCCGAGTAGAGCATGATCGATCCGCTCGAGGCGCCAACGGCGCGAACCGATATCTCGAGGAGCCATTTCAGGAGACGCTCCCGGTCCGTGATATGATTCATATACTCGAGCGCTTCATCGAGGTGCACCGGCCACGTGTTCGGCGTCTCTTGGTCCGTTTTTCCGCCGCCCGCCGCGAGATGGCTGACCGCCTCCGCGGGGTTGACGAGCCGCCTGCGCTCGCGCCTGAGAAGCTCGATTTCTCTTTCGTAGAGCTTCCGCTTCTCGGTGACAATCACGTAGTCCGCCTTGGCGAACGCGGCGAGGAAGGAGTCGTCCGAATAGGTCGGTATGCCGATGATCTCCGCGATTTCAAGCGCGACCGCCCGGGAATCTCGGTCGTAGACCGCGGCGATCGTCACGCCCGGGGTTCGGTGGAATTCGCTCAGAACGTTGAGCTCTTCTTCGCCACCGCCCAGAATGGCAATTTTGATCTTGTTCTCAGTCACGGTTTGCTCCGAAAACGCTTCCCTGATCTTACGGTAATCCACCGTGATTTCAGCAATATTCGGGCCAGAGGAGGGGTTGAGGCTATTCCCGGGCCATTTTCTTGAGGTCTGCGAGGATCTTGATTGCTGCGAGTGGCGTAAGTGTATCTATGTCAAGATGTTGTAGAGTGTCCCGGAGGGCGTTTGACTCCTCGAAAAGGGATGTCTGCTCGCTGCTCGCGCGCTCAGGAAGGGCGAAGTCGGCCTCTTCCTCCTCGAGTGAACCCAGAATCTCCCCGGCGCGGCGGACGACCGCGTCGGGCAAACCGGCGAGACGCGCAACGTGGATTCCGTAGCTCCGGTCGCTCGCTCCCTCGCGGATCTTGTAGAGAAAGATAATGTGGTCCCCCCATTCCCTCACGTCGACACGGAGGTTGTGAGCGTTCGGATAACGCTCCGTAAGGCGGGTGAGCTCGTGGTAGTGCGTCGCGAAGAGAGTCTTGGGCCGCCGCGTGTCGTTCTCGATGAGGAATTCCGAGACGGCCCAGGCGAGGCTCAAACCGTCAAGGGTGCTCGTTCCCCGCCCGATCTCATCGAGAATGACGAGACTTCGCGACGTGCAATTGCGAAGTATCTTCGCCGTCTCCCCCATCTCGACGAGAAAGGTGCTCTGGCCGCGGGCGAGATTGTCGCTCGAGCCGATCCTCGTGAATATCCGGTCGAGAAGGCAGATGGAGGCGCGAGCGGCGGGCACGAAGCTCCCCGCGTGCGCGAGAAGCGCAATGAGCGCCGCCTGGCGGATGTAGGTCGATTTGCCCCCCATGTTCGGCCCTGTGATGATCATGAAACTCTTCTCGGTCGACCGGAGCTCGAGGTCGTTCGGGATGAAGTTCTTACCCGAGATGATCTCGACGACAGGGTGACGTCCATCCGTAATCACGAGGTCGCCGGCATCGTTGATCTCGGGCCGGCAGTAGCTCCGTTCGATCGCAACGTCGGCGAGCGCCGAGAGAACGTCGATCGTCGCGATGGCGGACGCCATCCGCTGAATCGCTTCGCTGTCGCGGGAGACAGAATCGCATATCGTCTCGAAGATCTCCCGCTCGAGCTCGATTCGCCTGGCGTCGGCGTGGAGAATCGCCTGCTCGCGTTCCTTGAGCTCCCGCGTCACGTACCGTTGCGAGGACACGAGGGTCTGTTTCGTGACGTAGTCGGGGGGCACCTTCGCGTCGTGGATCCGTGAAATCTCGATAAAGTAGCCGAAGACCTTGTTGTAACCGACCTTGAGCGAAGAAATCCCGGTGCGCTCGCGTTCAGATTCCTGGAGCCGGGCGATCCACGACTTCCCCTCCTCCGACTCGCCCAGGAGGAGATCGAAATCTTCGCGGAAGCCCCGGCGGATGACGCCGCCGTCGCGAAGGTGCGGGGGGCACCCGGGATCGATTCCGCGAGAGATGATGTCGAGAGCTCCGATAGGAGCCATAAGCCCCGCGGCGGCATCCTGGAGCTTCTCGTTGTCGAACCGCCGGGCGGCTTCCGCGACTGCCGGCGCTCGCTCGAGGGCTTCGCCGAGCGAGAGGAGCTCGCGCGGGCCCGCCTTCCGGGTCGTGATCCGGGAAAGGAGGCGTTCGATGTCGGGAAAGCGCTTGAGCGCCGCGCGAAGCGACCTGAGCCCCGTATGATCGGACGAGAGCGACGTAATTGCGTCGAGGCGCCGCCGTATGACGTCCCCGCGCCTCGATGGGTGCATGAGCCATTTTCTCAGCTCGCGCGCCCCCGGGGCCGTTTCCGTTCTGTCCAGATGATGGATGAGCGTCGTGTCCGCAGTATTGCCGCGGAGTGGCTCGAAGAGCTCGAGATTTCTGATCGTCTCGGTGTCGAGAAACAGGTTCTCCTCGGATACGACGAGTCTGAGCCCCGTGATGTGGAGAAGATTGCTGTGCCTGAGGTCCTTGACGAACCCGAGGAGCACACCC
>DATCCP010000352.1:0-4086 GCA_036511215.1 Candidatus Krumholzibacteriaceae bacterium | reverse complement strand
ATCGAGCAGCGCCCGCATATGATAGTGCAGCGAGGCGAGATCGTCTCCGGAGGAGTGCTCGGCGCCACCAGAAAATGCTCCCAGGTCCATCGCGATGCGTCTGAGAGGGATAAATATCTGGTGAAAGAGCAGCCAGACGAGCGCGAAACCGAGTACGGCGACCACGGTGCCGGTAGAGACCATAACGGCCGTGAGCCGGCGGATTTCCCGCCGTTCGTCCGCGAGGGAACGCAAGATCTGGCGCTTGTTCACCGCGAGCAGGCTGTCGCTCGCCGTGATTGCCTCGAAATAGGTTTCATTGAGCTCACCGAGATAGGCCTTGACGGCTGCCCCCGTATCACCCGTGTCGTAGAGGGATACGATCTCGTGACGCCGTGCCGTGTAGCGATCGAAGGCGTCATGAACCTTCCGAATGAGAACGCGGTCCTCCTGATCGCCGCTCGATGCTTCCATCCGATTGAGCCTGTCCCGGAGTTGCGGCTCGAACCGATCGAGCTCCTCCGTCCAATTCTTGTTCCCTTTGTCGAGAATGTACGACGCTACGTAGCCCTTCTGTTTCAGGAGTGAGATATCGAGCTCCGCCATCGCGACGACGTCGCCGACGTTCGCGGAGACCATCTCGTCCATCATGTGCTTTTCCTGCCATGCGTAGACGAGGGCGATGCTCGAGCCGACCACGGCGGTGAGAACGAGGCACATGAGCGTGGCCGTCGTTTTTGTCGACAATCCTATTTTCATGCTTCACTCGGGCGCTTCGGCCCTCGCCTGCCGAAGAGCCGCCGGATCCCGGTCTGGAACCGGTCCATGTACAGGTAGAAGACGGGCGTCACGAAAAGCGTGAGAAACTGCGAGAAAAGGAGTCCGCCGACGACGGCGAGACCGAGCGGGCGCCTCGCTTCCGACCCGGCGCCGAAACCGACCGCGATCGGGAGCGTGCCCATGAGCGCAGACATGGTGGTCATCATGATCGGGCGGAACCTGATCATGCACGCGCTGTAGATGGCGTCGCGCGGCGTCTTTCCCTCGTTCCGCTGGGCAGCCAGCGCAAAGTCGATCATCATGATCCCGTTCTTCTTGACGAGACCGACGAGCATGATGACGCCGACGAACGCATAGATGCTGAGCTGGACGTTGAAGACGAGAAGCGTGACGAGCGCGCCGAACCCCGCGAACGGAAGCGCCGAGAGAATGGTGACCGGATGGATGAAGCTTTCATACAGGATCCCGAGCACGAGGTAGATCACGAGAATCGCCGCGATGAGAAGAATCCCGAGCCCGCGCAGCGATGATTGAAACGCCTGCGCCGTTCCCTGGAAGCTCGTGCTGATGTCCGCCGGCAGGATCTGGCGCCCGAGCTGCTGCACCTCGTCGACTGCGGTTCCGAGCGCAATCCCCGGCGCAAGGTTGAATGAGATCGTCACCGCCGGGAGCTGTCCCAGATGGTTCACGGAGGCCGGTCCGATACTCTGAGTGATGTCCGCCACGGCGCGAAGCGGGACGAGCTGTCCGCTCGATGAGTGGACATACAGTGAAGTGAGATTCGACGGATCGGTCTGATACTTCGGCTGGAGCTCGAGGATGACCCAGTACTCGTTGTTCGGCGCATAGATGGTCGAGATCTGCCCCGAAGCATAGGCGTCCGCGAGCGCCGACTCGATCTGGCCGGCCGTGACGCCGAGCGCGGAAGCCTTGTCGCGATTGATCGCCACGTTGACCTTCGGACTTCGAATGAACAAGTCGCTCGTCACGTCCTGGAGATCCTTCATGCCGCGCATCCGGTCCGTCATCAGCTGCGCCATGCGGTAGAGCTCGTCGGTATCCGTTCCCTGGAGCGTGTACTGGTACTGACTCTGGGACTGGCGCGTTCCGAACGAGATCGGCGGGAGATTCTGGAGAAACACGCTCAGCCCGGGGATCTGCGCGAGCTTCGGCCGCAGCTCCTGGATGATCTGATCCGGATTCAACCGGCGTTTCGACCGCGGGACGAGCCGGATCATCATGTTTCCCTGGTTCGACGACGATACGCTCGACATAAAGGACTCGACGTTCGGATCGTGCCGAAGAACGGACATCGCGGCCTGCTGATGCTGCACCATCGAGTTGAATGAGACTCCTTCCTGCGCGAGCGTCGCCCCCATGATGCGCCCGGTGTCCTCGCTCGGGAAGAAGCCCTTCGGAATCTTGACGAAGAGAACAAGCGTCAGCGCGAGAACAACGATCGAGTAGCCGAGCGTGAAACCCATGTGATTGATCGACCACTTGAGGCCTCGCCCGTACACCGCAAGTATCTTCTGAAATCCCCGCTCCGACGCCGCGTAGAATCTGCCCCGGCGCTCCTCGCGCGAAGCGCGCAGGAAGCGGCTCGACAGCATGGGCGTCAGGCTCAGCGAAACGAAGCCCGAAAGCAGAACCGCGACGGCAATCGTGACGGAGAACTCGCGGAAGAGCCTCCCGATGATCCCTCCCATGAACATGACCGGGATGAAGACCGCGACGAGAGCCAGCGTCATCGAGAGAATCGTGAAGCTGATCTCCCGCGAGCCGTTGAAAGCGGCCTCCATCGGCCGCTCCCCCATCTCCATGTGCCGGACGATGTTCTCGAGCATCACGATCGCGTCGTCCACGACAAAGCCGATCGACAGCGTGAGCGCCATGAGCGACAGGTTGTCGAGCGTGTAGCCGAGCCGCCACATCAGCAAGAACGTCCCGATGAGCGACATCGGGAGCGCCAGCGAGGGAATCACCGTCGCCGAAACGTTGCGCAGGAACACGAAAATCACGAGAACGACGAGTATGAGAGAGATAAGCAGCGTGTGCTTCACGTCGAGGACCGAGGCCTGGATCGACTCGGATCGGTCGAAAAGCACCTGCATCTGAACGGAGGCCGGAAGCTTCTCGCGGAACGCGGGAAAAAACGATCTTACGGCTCTTGCGACCGCGACGGTGTTCGTTCCGGGTTGGCGCTGGACGGCGAGAATCATCCCGCGTTTGTCGACGAACCAGGCGGCGGACTTGTTGTTCTGCACGTCGTCGAGAACATCGCCGAGCTCGTCGAGCCGCACCGGGTGTCCGTTCCGGTAGGCGACAATGATGCCTTTGTAGGCGTTGGCATTGAAGAGCTGCCCGTTCGCCTGGATCGTGTATGACTTGTTCTTTCCGTAGAGGGTGCCGGTCGGAAGGTTCACGTTCGCGTCGCTTATCGCGTTCTGAACGTCATCGATGCCGATCCCGCGGCTTGCGAGAAGATTGGGATCGAGCTGCACGCGCACCGCGTATTTCTGCGCACCGTATACCTGGACCTGGGCGACCCCGTCCACCATCGAGATCCGCTGGGCGAGCATCGTCTCGGCGTATTCGTCCAGACTGTACAACGGCAGCGTCGCCGACGTGAGCGCGATGTACAGGATCGGCTGGTCGGCCGGGTTTACCTTCCGGTAGGACGGGGGGGACGGCATGCCGGGCGGGAGCTGGCGCTGCGCGAGGGCGATCGCCGACTGAACGTCCTGCGCGGCGCCGTCGATGTCGCGGCTCAATTCGAACTGCAGCGTGATCTGCGTCGAGCTTGGCGAGTTGGACGAGGTCATCGAGCTCACGCCGGGAATCGTCGAGAACTGCCGCTCGAGAGGCGTCGCGACGGCCGAGGCCATCGTCTCGGGCGTGGCGCCCGGGAGAGAGGCACTCACCACGATCGTCGGATAGTCGACGCTCGGCAGGTCGCTCACGGGGAGCGCCCTGTACGCGATCACGCCGAACAGCAGGATGCCCAGCATGACGAGCGTCGTCATGACGGGACGCCGGATGAAGATCGCGGAGAGGTTCATTGCCTGCTCTCTCCTCGCCCGCGCGCGGTCAGCGCGAGCCGCCTTTCGCCTTGCCCCTGACGCCTCCGCCCGCGGCCGGCGCCGCTTTCGGCCCCTCGGGAACGAGGCCGGACTTGATCATGACCTTCGCCCCCGGCATCAGCCGGAGCTGCCCGTCCGTCACGACCTTTTCCCCCGCCTGGACGCCGCTCATGATCACGACCTTGTCGTCGAGCCTCGTCCCCTGAACGACCGGGCGCATGTCCGCCGTGGAATCGGGCCGGAC
>DATCCP010000351.1:0-7124 GCA_036511215.1 Candidatus Krumholzibacteriaceae bacterium | reverse complement strand
AAACAGGCAAAACGATCGCGAGAAGGATCACCCCGACAAGCCCGAGAATCCCGGCCGTGAGAAGCCCGGCGCCCGACACCGCGAGCATGACGATGAATACGACGAGCAAGATCGCCCCGAGCGCCACGAGGAGACCCAGGAGCACTCCCCCGAGAAGGCCGAAGACCGCGAGGATGTGGGGGAGAAAGAGCGCGGCCAGGATCGTGATCACGCACAGGATCAGGATCGATTTTTTCATTACTTGCCCCCGAGATTGTCGGCCGCAAACTGCCAGTTGATGAGCTTCTCGATCACGGCGCTCACATAATCGGCGCGGCGATTCTGGTAGTCGAGGTAGTAGGCATGCTCCCAGACGTCGATGGCGAGGAGCGGCTTCATGCCCTGCGTCATCGGGTTGTCGGCGTTCGACGTCTTGACGACCTTGAGCTTCCCGCCGTCGAGAACAAGCCAGGCCCAGCCGCTTCCGAACTGGCCGGTCGCGGCCGCAACGAGCTCCTTCTTGCACGCGTCGACCGAGCCGAAGGACGAGTCGATCTTCTGCTTGAGGGCGGCCGGCGGCTCTCCGCCGCCGTTCGGCTTGAGGCTCTGCCAGTAGAACGCGTGATTCCACGCCTGTGCCGCGTTATTGAAGATCGCGACCTTGTCGGTCTTTCCGGCCGTCGCGGTTATGATCTTCTCGAGCGGCATCCCGGCGAGATCCGTGCCCTCGATGAGCTTGTTCAGGTTGTCGATGTAGGCCTTGTGATGCTTGCCGTAGTGAAAGCTGATCGTGTTCGCGGAGATCACGGGCTCGAGTGCGTTCGCCGCGTAGGGAAGAGGGGGGAGAGTCTGCGGCGCCGGGCCGCCCGACGCTCCGGCCATGGCCCCGAACGCGAAGATGCACGCGGTCGTGGAGGCCGCGCCGAGAAGTTCGCGGCGGGAGAAGACGCCGGCAAATCGATCCGAGATTCGACCGTTCATGCTGCCTCCTTTTCCGGGCGGCCTCCGGGGGGCCGAGCGGTAGCCGGCCCCCAAGCCGTCCGCGGATAATTTATCACAACCGCGAGGATTTTTGGAGTATTCTTATCCGGCCGTCCGGCAAATTACAGGCAAAAGGATTGAGAGGCCCCGGTTAGCATGAGCGGAGAGAAACGAATCCACCTCGAGCTCGCCGACGGCGCCGTCGCCCACGGCGTCTCCTTCGGCGCGCCGACATCCGTTTCGGGCGAGATCGTTTTCAACACCGGGATGGTCGGCTACCCGGAAGCGCTCACCGATCCCTCGTATCGGGGACAGATCCTCGTTCTCACGTATCCTCTCATCGGGAACTACGGCGTCCCGCCGGCGGAGCGGGAGGGGCGGCTCCTGAAATACTTCGAATCCGAACGCATCCAGGTCGCGGGTCTCGTCGTCTCCGAGGCGAGCGGCGACTACAGCCACTGGAACGCCTCGAAGAGCCTCGCCGACTGGCTCATCGAGCACGGCGTCCCGGCCATCCAGGGAATCGACACGCGCGCGCTCACGAAGAAGATCAGGCACGAGGGAACGATGAGCGCCCGGATCGTGTACGACGAGGAGACTCCCTTCGAGGATCCGAACGCGAGGAATCTCGTCGCCGAGGTGAGCGCGAAGGAGCCCGTCGTCTACGGCGAGGGACGGCCCACGGTGCTCGCCGTCGACTGCGGCATGAAGAACAACATTATCAGATGTTTTCTCGCTCGCGGCGTCTCCGTCGTGCGGGTGCCGTGGGATTTCGATTTCAATTCCGGTGAATATGAGTACGACGGGCTCTTCCTTTCGAACGGCCCCGGCGACCCGAAGATGTGCGGTGCGACGATCGCCCACCTGAAGGAGGCGCTCGTGCGGCGCAGAAAGATCTTCGGCATCTGCCTCGGAAATCAGCTTCTCGCCCTCGCCGCGGGGGCCGACACGTACAAGCTCAAGTTCGGTCACCGCTCGCAGAACCAGCCGTGCACCGAGGCCGGCACGAGGCGGTGCCACATCACCTCCCAGAATCACGGCTTCGCGGTTGACACGAACACCCTCCCCGAGGGATGGGAGCCCTGGTTCGAGAACGCGAACGACGCTACGAACGAGGGGATCAGGCACGCGCGGCTCCCGTTCATGTCCGTGCAGTTTCATCCGGAGGCGAGCGGCGGGCCGACCGACACCGAATACCTTTTCGACGCCTTTGTCGAGAGTCTGAAACATGGAGAATAAGACGAGAAAGGTGCTTCTCCTCGGAAGCGGCGGTCTCCAGATCGGCCAGGCGGGGGAGTTCGATTACTCGGGGAGCCAGGCGATAAAGGCCGCGAAGGAGGAAGGCGTCGAGGTCATTCTCATCAATCCCAATATCGCCACGATCCAGACGAGCGAGGGAATGGCGGACAAGGTCTATTTCCTCCCGGTGGAGCCGTATTTCGTCGAGCAGGTCATTCGAAAGGAGCGGCCGACCGGCGTTCTCCTCTCGTTC
Organism: Candidatus Krumholzibacteriaceae bacterium; assembly: GCA_036511215.1. Classification (GTDB taxonomy): domain Bacteria; phylum Krumholzibacteriota; class Krumholzibacteriia; order Krumholzibacteriales; family Krumholzibacteriaceae; genus SSS58A. The sequence goes on along the minus strand of DATCCP010000351.1, from coordinate 4,672 downwards.
GGCGGGCAGACGGCGCTCAACTGCGGCGTGGCGCTCGCGGAGAGCGGCGTGCTCGATCGATACGGCGTCAAGGTCCTCGGCACGAGCGTCGAGGCGATCGTCGAGACGGAGGATCGCAAGCGTTTCGTCGAGAAGCTCGCGGAGATCGACGTCCTCACGCCGCGCAGCACGGCAGTTACCTCGGCGCAGGCGGGTCTCGGCGCGGCGAAGGCCATCGGCTACCCCGTGATGATCCGCGCCGCGTACGCGCTCGGGGGGAAGGGGAGTGGGGTCGCGGCGGACGAGGCGGCTCTCGCGCCGATGCTCGAGAAGGCGTTCTCATCCACGAGCCAGGTGCTCGTCGAGGAGTGCCTCACCGGCTGGAAAGAGATCGAGTACGAGGTCATGCGGGACGCCTTCGACAACTGCATCACGATCTGCAACATGGAGAATCTCGATCCGATGGGGATCCACACGGGGGAGAGCATCGTCGTAGCGCCGTCCCAGACCTTGACGAACGCCGAGTACCACAAGCTGCGCGGGATCGCGATCAGGGTCGTCAGACACCTCGGGATCGTTGGAGAATGCAACATCCAGTACGCCTTCGACCCGCGGAGCGAGGACTACCGCGTGATCGAGGTCAACGCGCGTCTGTCGCGCTCCTCGGCGCTGGCCTCGAAGGCGACGGGATACCCGATCGCCTTCATCGCGGCGAAGCTCGCATTCGGCCACGCGCTCCCCGACCTCAGAAACTCGATAACGCAGTCGACGACCGCCTGCTTCGAGCCCGCGCTCGACTACATCGTGCTCAAGTTCCCCCGGTGGGACCTCAACAAGTTCAAGGTCGTCTCGCGCGTCATCGGCTCCGAGATGAAGTCGGTCGGCGAGGTCATGGCCATCGGGCGGAGCTTCGAGGAGGCGCTCCAGAAGGCGATCCGCATGCTCCACGTCGGAATGTACGGGCTCGTCGGAAACGGGCTGCGCTTCGAGAACGTCGAGGACGCGATCGCCAATCCCACGGACATGCGGATCTTCGCCGTCGCGGAGGCGATTCGCGCGGGCGTCTCGCTCGAGCGCATCAACGAATTGTCGGGTATCGACAAATGGTTTCTCTACAAGATCAGGGACATTGTCAGGATGGAAGAGGCGCTCGCCGCGGAGCCCTTCACCGAGGAGCTCCTCGCGCACGCGAAGAGAATGGGATTCTCCGACTACCAGGTCGGGAAGATCGTCGGGAAGAATGAGCTCGACGTGCGAAAGCTCCGGAAGCGCTGGGGCATCAAGCCGTATGTGAAGCAGATTGACACCCTCGCCGCCGAATACCCGGCGAAAACAAATTATCTCTATCTCACGTACTCCGCCGTCGAGCACGACGTCGATTACGGAAAGATGCCCGGCGGCGCCGCCGTAATCGTCCTCGGGAGCGGCGCCTACCGCATCGGGTCGTCGGTCGAGTTCGACTGGTGCTGCGTGAACGCCGTGAAGACGGCGAAGGCGCTCGGGCAGTCGACCGTGATGATCAACTTCAACCCCGAGACCGTCTCGACCGATTACGACGAGTGCGACCGGCTCTACTTCGAGGAGCTCAGCTTCGAGCGCGTGCTCGACATCTACGAGCTCGAGGAGCCGCTCGGGCTCATTCTCTCGATGGGAGGGCAGATCCCGAACAACCTCGCGATGAAATGCCACGCCGCGGGGCTGAGGGTGCTCGGGACGAGCCCGCAGAGCATCGACCGCGCCGAGGACCGGCACAAGTTTTCGCAGCTCCTCGACGACATCGGGATCGACCAGCCGCCGTGGCGCGAGCTCACGACCCTGGACGAGGCCAAGATCTTCGCCGCGCGCGTCGGTTACCCGGTGCTCGTCCGGCCCTCGTACGTCCTGAGCGGCGCCGCGATGAACGTCATTTTCAACGAAGAGAACATGGAGAAGTTCATCTCGATAGCCTCGAGCGTGGGCCCCGAGCACCCGGTTGTGATATCGAAGTTCATCGAGGGAGCGAAGGAAATAGAGATCGACGCCGTCGCCCGCGGCGGCGCGATCGTGATCTACGCGATGAGCGAGCACATCGAGCTCGCGGGCGTCCATTCGGGGGATGCGACGATGGTGCTTCCGCCCCAGCGGATCTACCTCGAGACCGTGAAGCGCGTGAAGCGCGTCGCGCGCGAGCTCGCCAAATCGCTCGACATCACGGGCCCCTTCAACGTCCAGTTCATCGCGAAGGACAACGACATCAAGGTCATCGAGTGCAATCTCCGCGCGAGCCGGAGCTTTCCATTCGTCTCGAAGGTCTTCAAGTACAACTTCATCGATATCGCGACGCGCGCCATTCTCGGCCGCGCGATCCCGCCGATCGACAAATCGAGCCTCGAGCTCGACTACGTCGGCGTCAAATCCGCACAGTTCTCGTTCTCGCGGCTCAAGGAGGCCGATCCCGTCTGCCACGTCGAGATGGCCTCGACGGGCGAGGTCGGATGCCTCGGGGACGACGTCTACGACGCCTTCCTCAAGTCATTTCTCTCGACGGGGATGCGTTTCCCAAGGGCGAACGTGCTCCTCAGCGTGAGCGGGGAGGAGAACCGCTTCGAGCTCCTCGACGCCGTGAAGATGCTTCAGGAGATGAACTTCACGCTCTACGCGACCGAGCACACGGCCGAATTTTACCGGAAGCACGGCATCGAGACGCGGATGGTGCACAAGATCCACGAGGAGAAGAAGCCCAACGTCTCGGATCTCCTCGGCTCGAAGAAGCTCGATCTCATTATCAGCATGCCGAGGAGCTACGCGGATATCGGTACCGGGGACAGCTACATCATCCGGCGCTGCGCGGTCGACTATTCGATACCGCTCGTAAACAACGTCCAGATCGCGGAGCTCTTCATCGCCGCCATCGCGAAACGGAGCATCGAGGACCTCGAGATCAAGTCGTGGGACGAGTACTCCTGAGCTGCTCCACCCACGCAGCGAGCGCCTCGAGCAGGCCGCGAAGGGCCTCCCGCGTCTTTTCGTCCGTCAGGCGCCCGGCCGCGTCGATCTTGTTCTGGACGACCGAGACCATCAGCTCGGGCTTCTGGATCGGCCGCATGTTCGTGGTCACGAGCACCTGCCGCAGATGATGTTGGCTCCGAACGGTGCCGAAGCCGCCGTTCGAGGCGCCCATGATCGCCACGGGCTTCTTCGCGAGCGGCGGCTCCGGCGGGCGCGAAGCCCAGTCGATGGCGTTCTTCAGGATACCGGGAATCGAGTAGTTGTACTCGGGCGTGGCGATCAGGAGCGCATCCGCGGCGGCGATGCGCTCCCTGAACGCCCGCACGCTCGCGGGCCATCCCGCGAGCTCCACGTCCTCGTTGTAGAGAGGAATCGGCGCGATGTCGAAGATCTCGAGCGTCATGCCTTCCGGCAAGAGCTCGGCCGCGGCACGAAGGAGCGCCTTATTGTAGGAGCCCGAGCGGAGACTCCCCGCGACACCGAGAACATGCATGCGATTCGCCACGAGCTCTCAGCTCCTCCCGGGCACTTTCCTCTGCTTCACTTGTGACTTTTTTTGCTGCTGCTGCTGCTGTTGTTGCTGGCCCGGCCAGGGCTGCCGCGGTGCGTTCCCCTTCGGAACGAGCACCTCGCGCTCCACCTGGGGCGAGTACTGCCTGACCCTGGTCTGTTCCTGGTCCGGGAGGACCATTCTGCTCCGCTGGACTCTCTGGGGGCGAACGTAATTCACCGGGGGGTTGTTCGCCGCCTGTGGAGGCGCCACCCGTTCTCTCGTGATTCTGACAGGCGCGATCTGTCTGTTCGTGAACCGTTCGATGGTCCTGATGGTGGGGGCGCGCCGCACGATCCCGCGCTTGAATGTCTCGCGGCCCGGGGGTTCCGCAACTCTCTGGCGCCAGATATTGTCGTCCGTGAAGTGATTGATGTTCACGACCAGCCAGACATTATGGCCGCGGCGGTCCCACGGATTGCGCCAGTAATGGTTCGGTGGGGGCATCGGTGCCCACGCGCTGTAATCCCCGAAGGTGTTCCACTGGACCCTCGCGGGAGACCAGTCGTTCCCGGGGATCCAGAACCATCCGATCTGATCGTCGAAATACCAGTAACCATAATGATAGACAAGCCACCCGTAGGGTTCATACGAGACCCACGCCCAGCCGTCGTTCGTCCAGGTCCAGTGGCCATAGGCGAACGGCGCCCAATCCTGGACGACAGACGGGTGCCACACCGTGCCGAAGCCCGGGACCTGCACCCACTCTCCGTAGCTGTCGAGAACAGCGTAGTCGTCGCTCTGGACCTGGACGCTGGCGCTCCAGCGCTGCACGGCGAAGGCGCTCTGAGGGCACCCGAGGGCGGCGAGAACGACGAGTCCGAAGAGCATGATAATAATCCTCTTCGGCAGCCAGTGCGTTCGAGTTCCGAACATAAGCTCCCTCCTTTTCAGGGGATGCGGCCTTTTCTTTGCCCGCGAAGCCGCCGCGTTGGCTTTCCGGGCACAGTCGCTGAAGGCGGCTGCATCGTGCAGTGTATCACCCGGCAAATGAGAATACGACATAATAATCATTTCGAGGGCTTTTCCTGTGACCAAGGTCCTACTGAAATCGTGCGATGCCCGGGCACGAGAAATGCACAATCCAACCTGATATCCAATATTCAATCGTATCCGCTCATCGCTTGCGGCGGCGCTCCGTTGCCGGGGGAGGAC
>DATCCP010000350.1:0-9146 GCA_036511215.1 Candidatus Krumholzibacteriaceae bacterium | reverse complement strand
TCGTTCCCGCACAAGAGGCACGCGGGCATCAAATGGGGATACAATCTCGATGAGGGTCTCGCGAAGGCGAAAACGGAATCGAAGCCCGTGATGGTTGACTTCATGGCCGTCTGGTGCCCGCCATGCAAGGCGATGGAGGATTCCACGTTCTCCGACGCCGCGGTCATCGGCAAGTCGGCGGCGTTCGTGCCGGTGAGGATCGACATCGACAAGCAGCACGCTGTCGCCGCGAAGTACAACGGGCTCGCGCGCAAGTACGGCGGCATCGGGATTCCCAATATACTTTTTCTTGCCGCCGACGGCACGACGCTCAAGCACGTCGTCGGTTACTACGGGCCGCAGCAGCTCATCGCAGCGATGGACTCGGCGCTCGCGGCGCCGAAGTGACGCGTCACTTCTTGAGGTCCCACCAGCCGTACCAGCCCATGTAGAAGACCAGCTTCTGGTCGGTGCGGCCCGCCTGGAAGAACCTGTCCCAGAGGTATTCGATTCCCCACGAGGCGACGAGCCCCTTCGACGAGTACGCCTCGAGTGAGACGCCCAAGCCCGGCCCGACGCTGTTGTTGTAGTCCAGCTTCTCCGTGTCCAGGCGGTATCGAAGCGTCGCGTACGTATTGAGCGTGGTGTTTCCCCACTTCGCCCAATCGACTCCCTGCTTGAGCCACCCCTGGAGAATGAGGTCGTTGTCGGCGCCCTTGGGAATCTCCTGCCGCAGATCCCCCCACGTCGAGCCACGGAAGCCGACGAAGGCGAATGCGTTGCCCGCGAGCAGCGCGAGGCAGAGGACGACCGGCACGACACGAAGCGCGATGCGATTCATGAGTTATCTCCTTCCGAAGATCCGCGCATCCGTGGTTCCCCACGAATGTTTGATCACAAAATCCTTTATCATCACATAGTCGTTCTCGAAGTACCGTTCAAACTGGCTGCACGGGGTGAGCTTGCCGTAGTAGAGATCCTCGCAGACGACGTAATCGACCTCTTCGGCGAACGCGGGCGCGGGGAGCTCCGTCTTCTTGACCTCGCGCAGGTTGAGGAACCGCGCGTGCGGGAAGCGGGAACCGAGCGTATACTCGTAGATGACTCCGTCCCAGCCGTTGAACGCGACAGTCATCCCGTCGAAGCCCTTCTTCTCGAAGAAATCTATGACGGGCGTCACGTTCGGGTACTGCCGCTCGAGCCAACGCAGGTTGTAGAGCCCGTACGCCCAGAATATGACGAGCACGGCACCCGTGAAGAACAGGCGCACCGCCCGGCTCCTCGTGCCCGTCGAGAAAATCTTCGCCAGACGATCGACGCCGAGCGCGGCCGCCGGGGCGAGGAAGATGAGTGCGAATATCATGTTCTTGTTGACCGATTGCTCGGCCCGCGTCACGAGGTGGAGCAGAATGATCGGCGAGGATAGGGCGATGAGCATGATGGCGGCCCTCCCCCGCTTCTCGTGAAAGACGCCGAACACCGCGAGCAGCAGCATGAACGCCACCCAACGGAACGCCCACGCAAACATTGTCCCGAGCGGTATCTTGATATCGCGATAAGTCCTGATCTGGGTGATAACGGCAGAGCGCGGACCGTACTTGTCGAAGAGCACGTAGAGGGCGATGAGGACGGCCAGTGGCAGGACACAGTAGAGGAGCGTCCGGCGGAGACCCTGCGTGAAGAACACATAGAGCACGAGGGCCGGAATGAAAACCGGCAGGAGATATTTCGTGGCGGAGGCGAGCATGAGCGCGGCGGATCCCGCGACGAGTGCCGCGTTCCGGCGCCACCCCGCGTCCGCCTTGGCGGATATGACGAACATGCAGAAAGACGCCCCGAGAAAGAAGGCCGCGATCATGTCGTACGTCGCGAGCTTCATGAGGTAGAGCGTCTGCCCCGAGCACATGAAGAGGATCGCGGCGATGAGCCCGTAGCTCCCCTCGAAGAGCGTCGCGGCCGTCAGGTACACGATCGCGACGAGCCCGAGGCCGAAGAGGACGTTCACGATACGCGCGCCGTAGATGCCTCCGATCAGGTCGCCGACGGCGGCGAGCGTCGGATGGATCCGCACGGAGCCGGTCGCGAACGGACAGCCGGGACACGGCTCTCCCCGGAGGATCTCGCGCCCCATCGTGATGTGGTACGCCTCGTCTATGAACACGGAGTTGTAATTGAGATTGAGCAGGCTGATGGCAAGCCCGTACAGGAGTATGAGCCCGAGATAGAGTCTGTGATGCGCAACGTGTCCGTTCATATTACCACAGGGTGCTGATCGCATCGGCGATCTCCAGAACACGGTTCACCGCGCCGCTTTCCGGCGCGTCGAATTGAACGCCCGCGACGCACTCGGGGAACGCGGTCGATGGGTACCGCAGCACGCGGACCACGATCCCCGGAAGGGACAGCGTTTCGCCGCCGGCGATCGCCTCAACGACCACGCGATCCCCCGCGGCGAGCTTTTCCCGCGCAGCGAGGAAGAGGCCGGTGCGCGACACGTTCCGGATCACCCCGAATGAAGGCGCGCCCCCCTCCCTTCGCACGATGGCCGCCAGGAATCCGCGCACGCGCGGCGCGCGCTCCGTGCGCGCGTGCCTCGGCGCGAGGCGGCTGTCGATGTAGGTCTGATAGCGCGTCCCGTATTCGTCGAGGAACTTCGAGACGGCCGATTCATGGAGGTACCGCGACATTACGTCGATCGCACGCCCCGGCCCGGTGACGGCGACGCCGGCGCGCACGACCACATCCTTCCCGGCGACCGCCACCTTCTCGTGAATGACGCGGCCCTTTCCGATGAGCGTTTTCCCCGGAAGCATGATCTCGAGCGCGAGCTCGCGGTTCGTGGGCAATCTCCCCACCGTGATGAGCGAGAGACCGCTTTCCGTCGCATCGTCCGCAGCGGCGAAGCCGCGGACAATTGTTCCGCGCTCCTCATAGGTGAACGAGACGGGGACCGCGTCGAAGATGCGGAAATCGATTCGACGCTGCTGGAACTTCGTCCGTGCATAGAGGATGATCCCGAGCGCGAGCCCGCTGTTGAAGAGCGCCCAGAGGCTGTTGACCGCGACGATGAACTCGTCGCCGCGCAGATTCATGAGCAGCTGAAAAATCGCATAAACGATCGCGGCGATGCTCCCGAGACCGACGATCACCTGCGGCAGCATGAGCCGGTAGGGAGTCGAAGCCGCCTCCCCTTTCGGCGTCACCTTGAACTGCCTCGCACGCCGCGGAAGGAACAGATAGAAGAAGGATTCGAGGTACGTAACGAACTTGCCCATGCTGAACTGCTCGAGCATCAGATACCCCGCATACCCCCTCCCCATCTCGTTGAACGCGAAGAGCGACAGCACGTAGTAGGGAACGAAATGGAGCAGGTACGTGACGTCGAGGGCGTTCATCGGGAGCACGCCGGTGAAGAGCACGATTGGCGGGGTTGCATAAAAGACGAGCTTCTGAAATCCCTCGATCGGGTAGATGAGGCTCCCGAGATAGCAGAGCCGCTGCGGGAGGCTCAGGCCGGGTACGAAGAGCGGATTCGCCCTGAAGAAGACCTGCCATCCGCCGAGCCCCCATCGCCTTCGCTGGGTGTGGAACGGGTGGATCGTCTCCGCCGCGATTCCGTACGCGAGCCCCTCGTTGTGATAGACGGAAGACCAGCCCTTCGCGTGTATCCGAATCGAAGTGAGCATATCTTCCGTGATCGATGCCGTGGCAAATCCGCCCACGTCGTCGAGCGCCGCGCGCCGCATGAGCGCGCAGCTTCCGACGAAGTAAGCGGCGTTCCAGCGGTCGCGGCCCGGCTGGATGAGATTGTAGAAGAGTCCCTGCTCCGTCCAGATGTACTTCTTCTCGTGGTCGGCACGGTGCTGAAACGAGTCGATATTGTAGAACTCCTGCGGTGCCTGGGCGAAACCGAGCTTCTCGTCGCGGAAATAGCCGATGAGACGGTCGATGAAGTGCGACAGCGGCGCATGATCCGCGTCGAAAACGGCGACGAATTCGGCCGTCGAGTGCGCGAGCCCGAAATTGACGTTCCCCGCCTTCGCGTGCTCGTGGCTCTCGCGCGCGAGGTAGACGACGCCGAGCTCGTCGCAGAGCGTTTTTACCTTGGGGCGGTTCCCGTCATCGAGAATGAGGGTGCGGTGCGGGTACGTGAGATCGATGCACGCGAGCAGCGTCTTCCGCAGCACGGCGACCGGCTCGTTCAACGTCGGGATGAGGACGTCGACGGTGCGTCCCGCAAGCGGCGGCGGGGCGACACGCGACAGGGGGCGCCAGACCGCGAAGTAGAAGAGGAATGTCGTGAGCGTGCCGAAGCACTCGGCGATCCAGAGGCTCCACGAGAAGAAGAGCGCCGAATGATTGAAGGTCGCCGTGACCCTCCAGTAGAGGTAATAGAGCGTCACGGCCATGGCGACGACGGCGACGACCCGCCGCGGCCGCTCTCCCTTGGGATTACCGAACTCCTCCAATGGCAATACCTTTCTCCATGAAGGCGCCGGAACGTGTTGAATGCTGCTTTCCCCAGGCAGTATGAAAGAAATGTACCAACATATTGTAGCAGATGGCACTATCCAATGCGACCGGCAAAATAAATGAGGCCCGGCGCGCCCGCCGAGCCTCATCGATTCAACTGGGCGCCCTCTCCGCCGGCGCTACTTCTTCATGCTCTTTCCAAGTTCCTCCATGGAACCGATCGAAGGACCGACGCCGTAGAAATCGCCGTTGCCGGGCCCGAAGAGGAACGGCTTGAGCTTCGTGATATCGGGCGCCCCGCTCGCGTTGAGGATCGACGCCGCCGCTTTCACGTCGACGATCTCCCCGATGAACATCGTGTGCAGTCCGAGCTCGACCGTTTTCACGAGCTTGCACTCGAGAACGAGCGGGAACTCCTTCACGTAGGGGGCGTTGACGAGGTCGCTCTTCACGGGGGTGAGCCCGCTCGCCGCGAACTTGTCCACGTCCTTCCCCGAGACGCTCCCGAAGTACATCGTCTCCCGCGCGAATTTCTCGGACGGGATATTGACCGTGAACGCCTTGCTCTCCATGATGTTGCCGTACGTCTTGGTCACCGCCCGCAGCGACACCGTCACCATCGGCGGCTGCGAGCAGCAGATCGCCGCCCACGAAGCCGTCATCACGTTGGGCTTTCCATCCTTGTCGTACGAGCCGATGACCCAGACGGGGCACGGCATGGCGAGGGGCTTCGCGCCGAGGGATTTCATCGTGTCGCCGGCGCTCTTGTCCTGGGCGCACAGGGGCGCCGCGGAGAGGACGAGCGCACACACGAGCAGGGCCGCGACAGCCGCATGAGAGAATCGCATTGGACTCCTCCTTCTCACTTGACGCTCGCGAGGTCCGCGGTGACCGACCCACCTCCCGCCTGCGGCGGGAGCTCAAAGATGCCGCGGATCATGACGTGAGGATCGGTCTTGTTCACGAACACTGTCGAGCCGCCCGACTCCTCGTCGATCGGCTTTATTTCGAGCTTGTAGCAGTCGAAGGTCCCGGCAGGGACCGTGACGCTCTCCGAGCCCACGACCGCGAGCGACATCGAACGGCTCTTCTGCGTCTGGAAATCGAACACGCGGAGCGTCGTCTTATACGCAGGCCCGAGCGGCAGCGCGCCGACGAGCACCTCGAGCGAGGAGCCGTCCCCGAAAACGGGCGCATTGAGGGGGACGTCGATCGGCAGATCCTGCGTCCCCATCTTCACGGCGCCCTTGACCCCCGCGGCCGAGTAATTGATGACGACGACGGCGAGGCCCTGCTTGACGGCCCAGCGCAGCGGAAGAAGCGAGGAGGCGTCGACGTCGAAGGTGTCGACCGCGGCGCCCATGTCGCTCGCCTGGTTCGTCACGATCCGCCAGGTCGGCGCGCCGCCGACGGCGCCCTTCGCGATAGTCCGGGCGATGTCGAGATTTATCGTCTTGGAGCCCATGACGACGGCGCCCTTGTACGCGAGAGACAGCGGCCTGAGGAGGCTCGCGTTCACCGCGGGAAGCGGCGCCGTCTCGGCATCCGCGGCGCTCTTCGGCGGCGGCGCGATCGCGACCGTCTTCACGTCGACCGTGATCGCCTCCAGGCGCTTCTCGAGCTTCTCGGGCACCTCCTGCTGGTAGCGCCCGCCGAGATGCTTCGCGAGGAACTTCTCTATCGCGACCGACAGCGCCATCCGGTTGTCGGCACCCGCGAAGCCGTGCCCCTCATCGGGCGCAACGATGTACTCGACGTCGCGGCCGAGGTCGCGGAGGGCGACGACGATCTGATCGGACTCCGCCTTCTTCACGCGGGGGTCGTTCGCGCCCTGCACGACGAGGAGAGGCGCCGTGATGTTCTTCGCCGAGAAGAGCGGCGATTGGCGTTTGAGCCGCTCCGCGTCCTCCGGTTTCGACGGATCGCCGACGCGCTCGTTGAAGGTGGCCTTCAGCACCGCCCAGTATGGCGGGATCGAGTTGAGGAGCGTGATGATGTTCGACGGTCCCACGTAGGAAATCCCCGCGGCGTAGACGTCCGGGGTGAACGCGAGCCCGGCGAGCGTCGCGTACCCGCCGTAGGAGCCGCCGAAGATCGCAACCTGCTTCGGATCGACGATGCCCTCCTTGACGAGATACCGGACCCCGTCCGTGATGTCGTTCTGCATCGCGTCTCCCCACTGCTTGTTCCCCGCGTTGAGGAATTTCTTGCCGTAGCCGGTGGAGCCGCGGAAGTTCATCTGGAGCATCGCGTAGCCGCGGTTCGCGCAGAACTGGGCGTACGGATCGTATCCCCACTCATCCCGCGCCCACGGGCCGCCGTGCGGCATGACGAGGAGGGGGAGATTCTTCTCCTTGACCCCTCTCGGCACGGTGAGGTAGCCGTGGATCTCGAGGCCGTCGCGCGAGGTGTACACGATCGGCTTCATCGAGGCGAGATACTTGAGCGGAAGATCCGGGTACGGCCGGTACAGAAGCTCGGCCTTCCCCGTCTCCCGGTTGTACAGGTAGGCCGCTCCCGGATCCACGTCGCTCGTGACGGCGAAGATCCAGAGACGCTCGTCGTTCGTCGAGGAACGGAAGTAGATATCGCCGTCGGGAAGCTGCTTCTGGAGCCGCTTGTAATCTTTCTCCCATCCCGCGTCTTTGAAATAGACGCGGAGCCTGTCCCCGACGTAGTAGGTCTCGACGAGCTCGTCCGTTTTCTCGGAGAACTCGGCGCCGCCGAAATCGACCTGGTTCATCGGGTCGGATTCGACGAGCTCTTCGGCACCCGTCGCCGGATCGAAGAGGATGAGGCGCGAGAGGTTCACGCCGGCGCCCTTGTCCGTCGACATGTAGACCCGCTTCCCGTCCTTGTTGTAGCGGAGGGGATCCACCGTTTCGTCCTTGCTGCAGGAGTAGACGACGGTCATCGTGTCGGGACCGACGCGGAGAACTTCGGTCCCGCCGTCGGCCGTCTGCTTCACCGCGAGCCTGAGATTGCCCTCGAGATCGAAGATCCAGGCCGCGATTTCCTTGTCGTTCCGCTTCACGAGGCTTCGCTGTCCCGTCGCGAGATCGACGCGATACGCGTCATGGTAGCGCTCGTCACGGTCGTTGAGGCCCACGAAGATGTAATTCGGCGTGCTCTTCGGCAGGGCGTATATCGTGGCGGCGACCTTTTCATAGGGCGTCAGATCGCGCGCGGCCGGCACGTCCCGGCCTGGCCCGAGCTTCTCAGTCGGATCGACCGCGTAGATGTGCCAGTTCTCGTCCCCTCCCTTGTCCTGGATATAGAGAATGTACTTGCTGTCCCTGCTCCAGAAATAGCCGCGCACGGGACGCGTCGTATCGGCCGTCATGGGGCGCGCCGCAGCGAACGGGTCGCTCACGCCCTTGACCCATATGTTGAGGATATTCTTGTACTGCTTGAGGAACGAGATGTGCGTTCCGTCGGGGGAAATCTGCCCTGCCGCTATCTGGGGATCCCCGAAAAGCACGTTGCGATCGATTATCGGCGGGAGCTTCGCCAGGTAATCCTTGTCGATGGCGGCGCCCGCCGCGCCGGTCATCACAACGAGTGCGACCAGCGCAAAAAGCATTCTCTTCATCGAAGGCCCTCCTTGAAAAATAAGTGGGTGGATTCTAAGTCCGGGCACGGGAAAAAGCAATCGCTAATGAACTTCCCCGCCGCCGATATTCGTTGAAAGAAACGGGCAACCTATTGTATGGTAACGCCATGAAGCGGAAAGATCTGTATCTCTCGATCCTCGTGGGCGGCGTAGTGGTTCTCGCGGCGGTCGCAGTGCTCATCGTCACTCGGCACACCCGCACCCCCTACCCGGTGCAGGAGCTCGTCTTCAAGGGAGAGAGTCCGTACGGGGAGATTCGCGTCGTCGATGACGGGGGCCTTCGCTACCTCCTCGTCGACGGAGCGATCCGCGCGGCTGTCGACACGTCCCTCGGGGCGGAATACGCGACGCCGAACGTCAACGTCATCGACGTCGCCCGCAACTTCCACGACGGGCCCGGCAAGCTTCTCCTTGTCGGGCTCGGCGCAGGCTCCGTCGCGAAGCACTATCAGCGCGCGGGATGGGAAGTGGACGCCGTCGAGATCGATCCGCTCATGGTCAGTGTGGCGAGGCGGTTCTTCGGGTTCGATTCGACCGGGGTCAGGGTCTCCCGGATGGACGCCAAGGAGTTCCTCGCCGCGGCGACCGATACTTACGACGTTATTGTCGTCGACGCATTCGGATCGAGCTCGATACCGTTCGATCTCCTGACGAGGGAAGCCTTCGGTCTCATCGCTTCACGGCTCGGGGCAAAGGGTGCGCTCGTCGTCGACGTCCGGGCGGTCGGCTGGCACGATGCGATCGTCAGCTCCCTCGGGGCGACGCTCGCTACCGCGTTTCCTAAGGTGCTCGCGCTCCCGATCGCCGAACCGCCGGATCAGCTTGGAAACTTGATACTCCTCGCTTTGAAAAACCCGTTCGAGATTCCAGGAGACCTCCCGCTCCCGTTCGACCGTTTCACAGCGGAGTACGACCGGTTCCACGCCTGGGAAAACCGCTTCGCGCCCGATACGAAGGGAGCACCGGTCTTCACCGACGGCCGGAATCCCCTCGGTCGCATGCTCAAAGCCATGAATGTCAGGGAGCGGAAGCAAGTCCGCGAGATGTTCACGAGGCGGGGCGCCGGCGGGTAGGCGGGTGC
>DATCCP010000349.1:0-2698 GCA_036511215.1 Candidatus Krumholzibacteriaceae bacterium | reverse complement strand
CCTCGGGACATGGCAGGGTCTCGGCTGGTCTCTCTACCAAAATGCGACAAACGAGAACGGCGACGATAGAAACGTTTTCGCTTTCGCCGAGGTGGCCGGTCTCGCCGGGCTCGCCGGCGCGACGCTCCTCACAAGCACCGTCGATTACTCGGCCGGCCAGGCGGAGCTCGTTTCGTCGGCCATGGCGTGGGGAGCCTGGTTCGGCGTGGTGACCGCCGCCTTGTCCGAAGGCGAGGACACTAGATACCTCTCTATGGCCCTCCTCGGAAGTGACATCGCCAGCCTCGGCACCATGATCGCCGCGCCCGCGCTGAACATCAGCCCCACGCGCGTCAGGTTCATTGACCTCGGCGGCGTTCTCGGCACCTGCGCCGGGCTCGGCGTCAATCTCGTGGCGACTCCCGAGAGCGGCGACGCCTTCATCGCCATTCTCGGCACCGGCACCGCCGTCGGCATGGCCGTCGCCGCCGTGTTGACGAGAAACATGGATGATCGGAGTGATCTCTCCCGCTCGCGCGTGGGGACCGGTTTGTGCGACCGGTCACCGAGCGGAAGGAGCGATCTCTGGAGCTTCCGCCCCGAGCTCGTGCTCCGGAGGGATGAACGCAACATCGTGCGCCCTTATGTCGGGGTGCACGTCAATTTCTAGTCTTGCAGAGAATCGGAAGGTCACACGAACCTTGGAGACGGCGACGTTCACGAAGTGAAGCCTCTCCGAGCCCCGAGGAGGTCATCATGGCGAGAAGAATGATTGCACTGGCGCTGGTAATCTGTCTTTTGCTCCAGATGGGCTGCGCGACAGGAACGAGCGTCGTTCGCGTCGGGCGTAACGATTACAACGCGCTCAACGACGCCAAACGGATCTTCGTCACGATGAAAACCGGCGAGAGGTACGAAATCCGCGATTTCATCGCAACCGATGAGGCCATCGTCGGCACCGCGGTCGCACGGGGCTCCTCTGGCGCCCAGGGGGGAGAACAAGCGGTCACATTGAAGATGCAGGACGTGGCATCCATCGAGGTCGAGAAGACCGAATCGGGAGGAGGGGCGCCCATTTGGCTCTACGTCATCGGCGGGTGCCTGCTGGGGACAGCCGTGTTGGTCACGCTCGCCGTGATCGCTTGTTCACGCGGCAACTAGCGTCGTTCCGGAGGGGCGCCTCGGAAGGAGAGCTACCGGTCTCCTCGAAGGGCCCTGCCCTCCCGTTCCACATAAAGTATAACCGCGCCGGGGCGACCGCTTGCCCCCATACGACATTCTGTCGGCACGACGCGGAGAAGATTTCCTTCGCCGTATGCTCGAGATCGACCGTCGAATATGATGAAACGCGCGCTCATACTAGTGCTTCTCCTCCCGTTCCTGGCGAGTTGTGACCCGGTCAAGATCGCCCTTTTCCGGGTTGGCATGAAGGTCGTCGGGAACAGGGAATACAGTTCTCGATTCATCGCGCTCTACTACCCGAAATTCATCCCCGCGGCGGAAGCATCATATCTGAAAGCCGACGAGGAGGTCATCGGCGTCTACAACAACGGCGTCGCGAAGGCATACCCGCTGACGATGTCGTTCCACCATCACGTCTTCAACGACGAGGTCGGCGGCCGGAGCATGATCGTCACGTTCTGTCCCCTTACCCACACGGCGATGGCGTTCGATCCGTTCGTCGACGGGCGGCCGCTCACCTTCAAGGTGGACGGCCTCAAGGAAAGCAACATGATGATGATCGACGACTCGACCCGCAGCTTCTGGGTGCAGGTCACGGGGGAGGCGGTGAAGGGCCCGCTCAAAGGGAAGCGCCTCGATCTCCTCTTCGCGCTCCATACGACGTGGGGCCTCTGGAGGGATCTCCACCCGAACACCCTCGTTCTGTCGAGAGACACCGGCTTCGACAAGGACTACAGCCGGTTCCCGTTCCAGGAGAAGTACTTCAAATACAAGAAGACGTCCCGCTTCCTCTTCAGCGTGTCCCACCGGGACAAGCGGTATCATCCAAAGGAGATGATGCTCGGCGTCGAGATCAACGCCGCATGTAAGGCGTACCCCTTCAGCGCGCTCGGCGATCGGGCCGTCGTCAACGATACGGTGGGCGCCGCCCCCGTCGTCGTCCTGTACGATGCGAAAACCCAGAGCGCTGCGGCGTTTTCCCGCATCCTCGACGGACGCTGTCTCTCGTTTGCCGCCGAGCGGGACAGCTCCGGCGTCACGATCAGAGACGCCGCCTCGGGATCATCCTGGAACATCGAGGGAACCGCATACGCGGGACCGTACGCCGGTGCGGCGCTCCGTCCCGTCCGCGCGTTCAAGGCATTCTGGTTTGCATGGATCGCCTTCAACCCGAAAACGCTCGTGTTCACCGGAAGCGACTAGATGAGGACCTACCCCGATTTCTGCTTCTTCGTCATGTCGAGCTTTCGCTCGGTCGTCTCCGAACGCCGAACGATGAATTGCATCTGGGAGCTCACGTACCGATGCAACGCGCGGTGCAGCTTCTGCTCCTACTGGGAAAAGCCGGCGCACGTGGAGCTCGATCTCGCGGAAATACGCGCGGGGATCGACAACGTGCACCGCTCGGGCTGCCGGTTGATCAATTTCTCCGGCGGCGAGCCGACCCTCCGGGACGATCTCGACGAGATCGTCATGCACGCGTCGAAGAAACGGATCTGGACATCGGTGACCACGAACGGCAGTCTCCTCGACCGAT
>DATCCP010000348.1:0-10846 GCA_036511215.1 Candidatus Krumholzibacteriaceae bacterium | reverse complement strand
TGAGGCTGAAGCCCGGGCCCGATGTCGCCGTCAGCGCCTTGGCTCCCGTGAGGGAAGCGCCGATGATGGCGCCCATGGCGGCGATCTCATCCTCCATCTGGATGAACTTCCCGCCGACTCTCGGAAGCTTGCGGACGAGGTACTCGGCGATCTCCGAGGACGGGGTGATCGGATAGCCCGCGAAGAATCGGCAGCCGGCCCAGATCGCCCCCTCCGCGCAGGCGTCGTTCCCCTGCATCATGACGATCTTTCCCTTCGGACTACTTGACAAAGCCGCCGTCTCCTTTTCTCGAGCGAAAGCGCGACGCCTCCGCTCATAGAGCCGTATTCCTCTCGCGGGAACTCACGGGAAAAGAAATGAGGACCCTAGACCGAGTTCTCATTCCACGGTAATCGCGAAATCGGGGCACCTGAGCTCGCACAGCATGCACTTGATGCAGTCTTCAAGCCGTGCGACCTTGACCTTCCCGCCCTCCATCTGGAGAACGTTCTTGGGGCAGAAGGCGACACAGATCTCGCAACCCTTGCACCACTTGAGGTTGACTTTTATGATCGCTTCTTTTTTCTCAGCAGTCTGGCTCTCAGCCACCCCGACCACATCCGATCAGGTTCATTCCACGCCGCACGGGCGGCACATTCGCCGGTCGAAAAGGTCCGCTTTGAAATTGGAAAGAATATATAGCAGTCGCCCGTTCGTTGCAAGCCTTTTGTCCTGCTATAGCAGACTTTTTTCAGGATAGTGAAAATGAAATATGGAGCTGGCGCGCGGAATTGAACCGCGGACCTGCGCATTACGAGTGCGCTGCTCTACCAGCTGAGCTACGCCAGCCCCCAGAGTGACTCTTATAATAATAGAGGCCGCAAGGTGGGTCAAGCCCGTGTTTGCGCCCTGCTGCGCCGGATACGGCGCAGCCTCTGTCGATCCCGCGACCGCTCGTCTTCCAGAAGACCTTGAACGCATGACGGTGTCGTGGTAGATTCCCGACGCCAACTCCCGGTATGGCACACGCGGTTCGCCGGGATTTAGCGCACGTGCCGTATGAAGAAAGAACGCGAACGTTACTCGGAACTCCTCTTTCTGCCGTTCCTCCTTGTGCTGACCTTTGCCCTCTACGCAGGGGCTCTTCGCGTCTTTTTCAGCCTGGACGATCTGCAATTCCTGTCGAGGGCGGCGGGGCTCGAACACGCCGACGGATTGAGGCGCGTCATATCGACGCAATGGTTCTTTGATGCGTCGTGGAGACTCTTTGGAATCCGGTCGTGGGCGTATCACCTGGTCGTCCTCCTGCTGCACGCCGCGAACGCCTCGATTCTCTATCTTCTTGCGCGCCGGCTTGGTCTCAAGAAGACCGCCGCGTATTCGGCTTCCATCCTGTTCACGGCCGCCTACGTCGCGTTCCTTCCGCTGCACTGGATCAGCGGCATCCAGGAGGTCTCCGCCGCTTTCTTCGCGCTCATTTCAGCTTACTTCTTTCTGGGTCGAACCGCAGCAGCGGCCGGTCTCTCGCTCGCGGCCGCGTGTCTGTCCATTCTCTGCAAGGAAACGTCTCTCTTTCTTCTCCCCGCGCTCGCGCTCGTTCTCCCTGCTTCGGCAAAGCGCAGATGGATTCTCGGTTCTGCGGGACTATTGTTCGGCGTAACCATCCTGATTCTTTCCGGAACCGTGGCGCCGCGCCCCGCAGGGGACCCCTACGAAAGCTCTTTCGGGGCCAATATCCTTTGGAACCTGCTTACCTACACCGCCTGGCTGCTTCGATTCTGGGATTATTTCCCGGACAAGACCCCACGGTACGACGCGGCTCTCGCGGGCTGGGGGCTCGTCATACCTGCCCTTGTATGTCTGGCCGCGTGGCGAGCGCCGAAGGCGAGAAGAGCGATTGCCGCGGCGATCGCCGTGTTTATTCTTCTCGTCGCCCCCGTCTTGCCTCTCGTGCGCCACAGCTATCTCTACTATCTCTATCTGCCGTTGATACCATTCTGGCTTCTCGCGGGCGTATACGTCGGGAACATTTCCAGACGCCGCGTTTCGACGCTCATCCTTGCCGCGTTCGTTCTCCTCTCGTGCGTCAACGGCATACGGCATCGCAGGGCCGAAATCATGGAGGGGGTTCCGGAAGATCCGATCCTGCGCTACGCCGCCGTAGCCAGGAA
Organism: Candidatus Krumholzibacteriaceae bacterium; assembly: GCA_036511215.1. Taxonomy (GTDB): domain Bacteria; phylum Krumholzibacteriota; class Krumholzibacteriia; order Krumholzibacteriales; family Krumholzibacteriaceae; genus SSS58A. Next base: position 8,695 of record DATCCP010000348.1, on the reverse strand, counting down.
CGCGGTCGATTCGTTCCGCGCTGAAGGAGAGGTCGCGCAAGGGGACTATCTGATCCTGAAACCGTTGAGCGCCACAACTATCGATCTCGACAGGGGCCACCGCGGGGCGGGAGCAAACGAACGTGAGCGCTTCACGCTGGTCGAACAGGCGCTGCTCGGCGGGAAGGCCCTGCGTCTCTTCTTTCCGGCCATGCACAGAATAAGCTTCGAAGACCGGTCGGACCCCGTGCCGGGCTGGCAAAATATGCATCTGTACCTGACGTACGGTGCCGGAATGATGAAATCGCTCGGCTACGGCGAGGCGGGCCGGATGTTCTTCATCACGAAATGCATCGAAAAGGGAATGGACGAACAGGCGAAGAGGGAGCTCGTCATCATGCTGGAGCTCCACCCGGACGATCCGGCGCTCATCGGTATGCTCGGTGAGACAGCGCGGAAGCAAGGGGATACGGAAACCCTGCAAGCGGCCATCGAGAGACTCCGGAAGATCGCCGCGACGGAAGATCCGTCCGGTGCCGCGCATGCGGCGCTCGCGAGTCTCGCCTCCACCCGATAGACCGGGATATGAAGCATCTCTCGACGCCGGCGCGACCGCTACTCGTAATGCAGCGCCTCGATCGGGTTGAGCGCGGCGGCCTTCTTCGCCGGATAGAAGCCGAAGAATATACCGATGACTCCCGAGAACAGGAAGGAGATCGTCATCGTCACCGGATCGATGACGATGGACGCCGATATGAGCCTCCCGAGCACACTCGCGGTGACGAGCCCGAAGAGTATGCCGAGCAATCCGCCCATGAGGCTTATCGTCCCCGCCTCGACGAGGAACTGAATCAGAACATCGGCCTCGCGCGCGCCGATCGCAAGGCGAATCCCGATCTCCCTCGTCCGCTCGGTCACCGATACGAGCATGATGTTCATGATCCCGATGCCGCCGACGAGGAGCGAGACGCCGGCGACCGCGCTGAGAAGCAGCGTCATCATCCTCGTGATGGAGGTCGCCATCTCGTTGAGCTCGGTCTGAGTGCGGATCGAGAAGTCGTTGTCTTCGGAGCCGCTCAACCGGTGCGCTCGCCGCAGGATGGTCTCCATCTCGCTTCTCGCGGGCTCGACCTGCTCCTTCGAAACGGCGCTCACCGTAATGCTGTTGATCCACTTCCCGTCGCTCAGGCGATAGAGCACCGTCGTCGCAGGCGCGAGGATGATGTCGTCCTGATCCGATCCCATCATATTCTGCCCCTTCGCGCTCAGCACGCCGATCACGGTGAATGGAACGTTCCCGATGCGGACCCGGGACCCGATCGGATCCTGCCCCGGGAAGAGCGTGTCCGCCACGGTTGCGCCGAGGACCGCGACTTTGGCCAACGCCTTGACGTCTCGATCGGTGAAGAACGCGCCGCGGTCGACGGGCCAGCTTCGGATGTTGGTGTAGTTCGACGCGACGCCCTGCACGCTCGTGAACCAGTTATTTCGCCCCGCGATCACCTGCTCGCTCTCGCGGATGACCGGGGAGACGTACGCGAGGAGGGTGGCCTCCTTCTCTATCTTATCCGCGTCTTCCATGGTGAGCGTGTGCCAGCTCCCTGCCCCGCGGCTCACGCCTCCGATTCCACTCGCCCCCGGCATGACCATGAGGAGGTTCGTTCCGAGGGATTCGATCTTCCCCGAAATGTCTGACTGGGTGCCCTTTCCGACGGAGATGAGCGCAATCACCGAGGCGACCCCGATGATGATGCCGAGCATGGTCAGAAAACTGCGCATCCGATTCTTCATGATGCTCTTGAAGGCGACCTTGAAGAGGCTCTTCCATTTCATCGTCTGTCTCCTCCTCACGAACTCACTAGATGGTCATGTATGATCCGTCCATCGCGCAGCTCTATCGTGCGCTTCGCCTGAAGCGCGATGTCGGGCTCGTGCGTCACGAGGATAATGGTGATTCCCTGAGCGTTCAGTTCCTTGAAAATACCGATGACCTCCATCGACGTCGCCGTGTCGAGGTTTCCCGTCGGCTCGTCGGCGAGAATGATGGACGGCTCGTTGATGAGCGCCCGGGCGATGGCTACCCGCTGCTGCTCTCCGCCCGAGAGCTTGTTCGGCTCGTGGTGGAGCCTGTCTGCGAGCCCCACGCGCGTCAGCGCCTCGACGGCTTTCCTCGCGGGATCCTTGATGCGTCCCGCGCGATCGTAGAGGAGCGGGAGCTCAACGTTTTCGAGCGCGGACGTGCGCGACAGGAGATTGAACCCCTGGAACACGAACCCGATCTTCTGGTTTCTGATGTCGGCGAGCGCTCGCTTGTCGAGCCCGCCCACCTGAATGCCCTCGAGGATGTATTCGCCCTCGCTCGGCAGATCGAGACACCCGAGAATATTGAGCATCGTCGACTTGCCCGAACCCGACGCCCCCGTGATCGCAACGAACTCCCCCTTCTCGATGTTCATATCGACGCCCTGAAGGGCATGAACGTCGATGTCGCCCATGCGATAGGTCTTTATGAGACTCTTCAGCTCTATGAGACTCATATGATCATCCTTTCACACGCCCATCCTGCGCATGTTTCTTCCTCCTTGCTGCGGAGCTCCGGGGATGCCGAAGGGCGTCGTCGCCGTATTCTTCGTCTTTTGGGCTATGGCGACTCCCGTTATGACCTTCATTCCCACGGTGATGACCCGGCTTTCCTTCACTTCGGTATTCCGGCCATCCGTGGCACCGGGCATGAAGAACGTAACCGCGGGCTCGCCCTTCTTGTCGATGTAAAACACCCGGTTCGGACCGCCCGCGCCGCTCAACGAGCCCCGGCCGGGCGAAAACGCCGTTCCGCCGCCCTGCCGGCGGCCCCCCCCCGCTACCTGCCCTGCGCCTGGAGATCCTCCCAATTGCCCGTGCGCCGATGCGCTGTCTCCCTTCGATCTCCGCGCGGCCATCTCCTTCCGGAATTCCTTCATGGCCTTATCGAGAAGCGCCTGGTCCGGTTTGAACTGTATCGCCGAGTTCGGAACGAGCAGGACGTCTTTCCTCTCGTTGGTGATGAAATCGACCGTGGCCGTCATGCCGGGGAGGAGCTTTCCACTCTCGTTGGACGCATCCGCGACGACCGTGTAGTTCACGACGTTCTGGAGGGTCGTCGGCTGCAGCCGCACCTGCCGCACCTTCCCCTTGAATTTCTCGTCGGGGTAGGCCTGCACGGTGAACTGCACGTCCTGTCCTTCCTTGATCACCCCGATATCGCTCTCGTCGACGTTGACCTCGATCTGCATCGACTTGAGATCCGATGCGATGATGAAGAGGGTAGGCGCCTGGAAGCTGGCCTGGATCGTCTGCCCGGCGTCGACGCTCCTCTGGATCACCGTGCCGTCGATCGGCGACTTTATCGTCGCGTAGTGGAGATTCGTGATGGCCCGCTTCAGGACGGCATCGGCGGACCGGTAGGCCGCAAGCGCCGCATCGTTGCTCGTCTTGAAGGTCAGGATTTCCGTTGCCGACAGGAAGCCGCTGTCAAAGAGCGGCTTGTTGCGATCGTATTCGGCCTGCGCCTGCTCGAGCTGGGACTTGCTTCTCAGCATCCCGGCGCGGGCGTCGAAAACCTGCGCCGCGAGGATGGTCGTATCGAGAACGGCGAGCAGCTGTCCCGCGTGCACCGTGTCATTGAAATCGACGTAGAGCTTGTTGATCGTGCCCGAAACCTGCGCGCCGACGTTGACCGAGTTCACGGCGCTCAGCGTGCCGGTGCTGGAGACGGTATTCACGATGTCTCCCTTTGTCACGTCGCCGAGCTGGAAGGTGCTGGCGTTCCTGGCGCCCACGACGTGCCTGATAAGCAGGCCGCCAATGGCGACGACGACGATGATGCAGGCGATAACGATGATTGTTCTCTTCCTCATACGGAGTCTCCTCTCAAGACTGGTTTCAGACAATCGTCACGAGCGCTTTCACTCGAAGAGTAGCAGCACATCATCGATACGCCCCGCATAGTAGAGCACGGCGACCCCCTTCAACAGACGACCGTATCTCGCGTTGATGAGGTTGTATGTGCTCTGGAGGCTCGTCGCCCGGGCCTGGGTGAGCTCCACGAGCGTCGACGCGCCTACCCGGTAGCGCTCTTCCATACTGTTCAGCGCCTGTTCGCTGTACTTGGACTGGGCCACCGCAACCTCGACCGCCTTCGAGGCCGTCGAGTAATCCTCGAGCGCTTGCCGGACATCGACCTCCACCTGCAGCTCGAGCCTTACGACGTCGAGCTCCGCCTGCCGGAGCTGGACTTTCGCCTGATCGACGTTGCTCTTCGTCGCGAGGCGATCGAAGATTGAAGCGGACAGGGAGATGCCGACCGACGCATTGAGGTTGTTCGTGTAGAACTGATCCCCGAAGTCATAGCCGCCCGTGCTCCGATAGGCCGTTCCGGCGCCCGCCGAGATGGACAGGGACGGCCAGTAGCCGGCACGGCTCGCCGTTATCTGTTTCCTGGCCGCTTCAACCTGCAGCCGCTGCGCCTCGACGTCGAGCCGGCCCGCGAGAGCCTTCTTCGCCGCATCCTCCCCAACGAGCCCCACGAGCCCGTTCGTCATCCCTTCCATGTCGGGCGCAACGATGGTGTAGCCCGCCTCTGCCTGGACCCCCATGATCTGGAGAAGCTTGTACATGTCAACCTCGTAGTCCCGCTGATCGACGAGAAGGCGGGATTCCGCGTCCGCGGCCGCCGCCTGCTGCTGGTAGAGGTCGACGATCGGACGTCTTCCCGCCTTCGTAAACGCCTCGATCTGGGTGAGTTGTTTCTTCTGGGAATCAAGGTTCTCCTGATCGACCCTTGTGAGTTCGCTATCGAGAACAACCAGCACGAATTGCTGCACCGTCTCGTAGATAACCTGCTCCCGGCTCCGCGCAAAGCTCTTCCGTTCCGCGTCGAGCTGGAGCTGAGACTGCCTCAGGGCGGCTACCCTCCCGAATCCCGAAAACAATTCGAGCCCCGAGGACACCGAGAGGTTCATCGAGTTCGAATGCTCCCATTCAAAGCGGTTGGAAATCGGATCCTGCTGCTTTCCGTACGACTGCGACGCTCCGAGCGATAGCCTGAGGTCGGGAAGAAAATCCGCTTTGCTCCGCCTGACGGAAATCTCCCTGGATTCGACAAGACTCGCCGACTGCCTGAGATCGACGTTCGCCTTGAGCGCCGTATCGATCGCATTCTTGAGCGAAATCGTCTTCGTGTCCGCCGCCCGCGCCGCGCCGGCGGCGACCACGGCCCAGATCAGTACGGCAAACGCTCCGATTACGGACCGTTTCATCGTCGTGGTCGACCGCGGAAAATGCATATCCATACTCACTCCTTCGGACCGGTCGTATGCGCTTCCTTGTCCCTCATCCTGAACTCTTCACGTATCTTCTGGACGTTGACATCGTACTTCACCTGCTGATCGGGAGTCAGTATGCTCCGTATCCTGGCCTCCATCTCGCCGGCGATGTTCCTGACTTCTACGCGCGATCGTTTTTCGAACTCCTCGAAGCGCGGATCGAACTCCCGGATGATCGCGTCCAACTGTGTGCGTTGCGCCCCGGTGAGACCGAGGTTCGCCGTGAGCCGGCCGGCAATCCGTTCATTGGGCCTCGGATGCGGGCTCCGCATGACGTGCATGAAGTGAGAACGCATGAGGGCCGTCGCTCCGAGCCCGCCGATGATCACCCCGGCGATGAACAACGCGATCACGCCGGACCATAGTCGACGCTTGCTCCTCGTTTCATGTTCCATCATACGCGATTCCTCCTTGATCCGTTCAAATAATGAAATCCAGCGGATTGGCAAGATACCGTGCCGCGATCTCCTGGTAGTCAACGAAACCGTTCGAGTAGATATACGCAAGCAGAATCAACGCGACGACCCCGGTCACCATCGCGAAACGCCACGCGAAATTGCTGAACGCCGCTTCGCCGTTTGCCCGCTCTTCGAACGCGCCGAAGCGGCGAATGTCCGACATGACCGATTCCCGCCATCCGGGTCCCGGCGGCGGCGCCTCAAGCGCCCGATGGGCGGAGAACAGGTATCTCTCGAGATCCTCGATTTCCTTCTTGTTCCGTTTCATGATGATCCTCCTCATTCCGCGTTCAGCTTCTCGAGGATTGCGCGGAGCTTCTTTCTCGAGCGGTACGCGCGGACCTTCACGTTGACGACGCTCCAGCCGAGAAGCTCGGCGGCCTCTTTCACCGGCCGTTCCTCGATATGCACGAGCTCGAGAACGGCGCGGTCCTCCGCGGAAAGTTTGTCCATCGCCCACGCGAGCAGTGACCGGGCCTCGTGCGTGGAGGCGTCTTCGCCGTGGGCGCGGTTCGATCGATCCGCCGCGAGGCGAGCCAGCGACGCGAGCTGCGCCTCGCTCAAATCGCTCATTGGCTGCTCGCGTCGACGATAAATCTCGCGCCAGTAATCGTGACAGGCGCGCACTGCGATCTTCGACAGCCAGGCGCCGAAATCTCCCCTCCCCTCAAAGCGTGCGAGGGACGTATATGCGCGAACGAACGCGTCGTGGGCAACCTCCTCCACATCCCGGCGCGGCACACGATTCGCCACGATGCCGAAAACGCGGGTCTGATGCCGTTCCAGGAGGCACTCGAATGTATCGACGTCTCCCCGAATGACGCGCTCGATGATCTCCGCGTCACTCAGAGTCGAATCGTATTCGCGCATATCCCCTATAATACAAGGTCGATGCATGCCCTGTCCAATGCTCGAATCCGCATCGAGTACGTCGAGGAAAGTGCCCGGCAGGTTACATGCGCATGCGCGAAATCCCTTGTAACCAATCGTGACGTGCCGCCGACACCCTGTATGGACCCCACGTTTTCCCCGGGAAGGAGTACAGGAATGGAGATTCCACGCTCATCTAGATTCATGGCGCTCATGGCGGCAATCGTTTGTGTCGCCGCCGTTTCGGGCGGATGCAAGGAATCCCAGCTCGAGAGCAGCTGGCTGGATCGTGTGATAACGATCGACGGAAAGGCCCCCGAATGGGCGGGCCGCGAAGCTTACTTCGGTGAGAGCGAAGGGCTCAAGATCGGATTCTCGAATGACGAGCACTATCTCTATGTCTACCTCTCGACCTGGAACCAGCGCACGCAGATGCAGATTCTCATGAACGGGCTCACGGTCTGGTTCGATGCGACGGGCGGGAAAGGCGAAACGTTCGGCGTCAACTACCCGATGAGGCGATCGGGGCCGGGCATGCGTGAATCGATGCGGGGCGCGCGCGAATCGACGCCGGGCTCACACGAGACGTCTCGCGATGCCTCGGCTGAAACACCCCGGGACATGCAGCAGATGCTCGGAAATCTCCTGCGCGAATCCCGCGGCGAGCTCGCGATCGTGGGGTCCGGCGGCGAGCCGATTGCATCATTGACCGTCACGGACAGCGGCTCGACGGACGTCGAGGCAATGATCGATATCGCCAATCGCACCCTTATCTATGAGCTCAAGCTCCCTCTCGAGCGCACGGACGGCACCCCGTACGCCATCAACGCGGAGCCCGGAAAGACCATCGGCATCGGCTTCAAGGTAGGCACGAGGGAGTTGGGCGAAATGAGGCGCGGAGAGGGCACTCCCTCCGAGGGAGGGGGAGAGCGTCCCGGCGGCGGCGAGGGAGGCTTCCCGGGCGGCGGAGGAGGCGGCGGCGGCGGTTTCCACGGTGGTGGTGGCGGAGGCGGAATGGGCGGGCGTGGAGAGGGGCCCGGAGGCGCCCAACCCTTCGAGCTGTGGACCAAGGTCAGGCTCGCCGCGGGGCCTTCGGCTTCGCCGAAGAAATAGGCTCGCTCCCGAGGGGCCCCGCTCCACCGAAGAGGACGGCGGTGTACGCGATCAGGAGGGGCTCGACGAGGGCTCTGAACCTCACGACGAAGATCGAGAGCAGCATCGTCAGAACGACGTAGCTCACCACCGGCGCGACGACAGGCGCGTGCGTTCTCCGGCAGGAGCGCGCCAGGCCCAGAAAGCCGAATACGAAGACCGCCAAGTACGCATACATCACGCCGTGAGCGCGTCCCTCCCCTCCCACGATGTCGCGCATCACGCCTCTGTCCCAGCCGAGCTCGAAGAGCGCGTAGATCTTCGTGTGAATGATCTCGACCGTTCTCAGCTTGTGCTGCTTGATAAAATCCAGCCCCATCCGAAGGTATTCCCGCTGCGACACGTTCTCCCAGCCCGGTATCTGCACGAAACCGCCCTTCGCCTCGGGGTTGTAGCTCATGTAGAAATTCAGCGCCCCCGTGTCGGAAACGAGAATGAGCCGGTGCGAGTGAATGGCATTGAACAGAATCCACGGGGCGCAGATACATACGAGCACGACGAGAAACGTCACCCGCCGCCTGATCGTGACGAGAAGCCCCGGCACGAAAAAGAGAAACGCGGGCTTGATCAGCATGCCGGTCCCGGCCGCAACGGCCTGCACGATCGCCGTACGGCCGTCGTTCCATCTCGAAGTCGCAACCGCCATCATCGCGATGACGACGAACACGCTCAGCGACTCCGTGAGCGTCGTGAGGTTGTACAGGATCAGGCCGGGGTAGACCGCGTAGAGCGCGGCGGCTATCAGGCCCGCACGCCGGTTCCACATGCGCGATACGGTCCAGTACATGAGGAGAATCCCCGCCGAGCTTATAATGCTCTGGACCACGAAGACGGCCGTGTAATTGTAGGCGCCGCAGAGGGCGTATATGGCTC
>DATCCP010000347.1:0-2734 GCA_036511215.1 Candidatus Krumholzibacteriaceae bacterium | reverse complement strand
CCTCGGGAGACAACATCTGGGTCGTTGGCAATCACTACCTCATTCGCCACCTCGAAAACGGCACATGGGTGACTCAATACCAGGCGAGCAACGATATCATGGTGCAGCGGCTTGATACGCTCGGCACGAAGATGTGGACGGAGAGCGGTGCGCCAGCGAGCGTCGATATCGACGAGCAGAGAGCCCCGTCCGTCGCATACGGTCCACCCGGCGACGCGCTCCTTGCCTGGAGCGACAACCGTAACGGCAACTGGGACATCTACGCCCGCAAGGTATCCATCTCCCGCGGGCCGATCGTCGCGACCGAGCTCATGAGCTTCACCGCGCAGCGGCTTGACGATGGCGTCAAGGTGTCATGGCAACTTTCACAGTATACGGAAGGGGCGACATTCACGCTCTCGCGAGCGGATGGCGGACAGGATGCCGGTTGGCGGGTCATCGCCCCGGCGATTGCAAGGGACAGGCTCTCGTTCAGCTTCGTCGACAGCGCCGTCGTGGCGGGCTCGTCGTATCGCTACTGTGTGCAGGTGTCCGATGAGCGGGGAAGCCGCGCGCTCTTCGAGACCGACACAATCATCCTCCCTCCCTTGCCCCTCACCCTGCGTCAGAACTTTCCCAATCCGTTCAACCCGTCCACGGCGATTCGATATTATGTTCCGGGGAAGTGCCGCGTGAGGCTCGAGGTCTATGACGTTTCGGGGCGACTCGTCGCCCGTCTCGTCGACCGAGACCAGCACACGGGCCATTACGGCATCGAATGGAACGGACGCGACAATCTCGGGAAGCAGGCGGCCTCGGGCATCTACTTCTGCCGCCTCCAGGCGGGGAAGAACGTGCGTTCGCGCAAGATGGTCCTCGTCAGATAAAGAGAGAGAATTTCGACTCCATCGCCTCGGCGATGAAGGTCGCCACGCCGCCCATCTCGACGCCGTCGATGAAGTCCTCCTTGCCGATCTCCATGACGTTGCAGCTCATCTCGCACGCGACGAGGCGCACACCCTGCTCCTGAGCCTGCTTCACGAGCGTGGCGAGCGGCGTCACGTTGCGCTTCTTCATCATCTTCTTGAACATCCAACGCCCCATGCCCCCCATGTTGAGCCGCGAGGGACCGATCGCGTCGACGCCGCCGCGGTTCATGATTCCGAGCATCTTCCCCATGAGGCTCTTTCCGGTGAGGTTCCCCTTCTGGATCGCCTTGAGGCCCCAGAAGGTGAAGAACATCGTGACCTTCATGTCGAACGCGGCGGCGCCGTTCGCGATGATGAAGGCGCCCATGACCTTGTCCATGTCGCCGCTCATGACGATGAGGCTCGCCTTCTCGGGAGTGTTTCCGTTGCTCATCTCTATCCCTCCTGTTCGAGATCTATTTCACGCCGGCGAGCCACAGGGCGACCGGCCGGTACACCACGTGCGCGAACTTCGTAAAGGGCAATGATACGAGAAGATTGAACACGAACACAAGGTGGAACGCGAACGTTCCGTACGCCGCCATCGGCATGTGCAGAAATCTGAACGCGACCATGACGTAGCCGCTCACGACCGAGAGCGCGAGGAGAGCGAGAAAGACCCAGTCGGTCTGGTGCGAGTATTTCGAGTATTCGCTTCCGCGCCTGAACCTGAGATAGACATAGTAGCCGAGGCCGGCGAGCGTCGCGGCTCCCGAAACCGAGCCGACCACGAACGACACCCAGCGCGGGAGTGGAATCCACTTGTAATCGACCGCGAGGATGATGCAAGTCGCCAGGAACATACCCATGAACCCCCACGAAACGGCGAGGTGGGCCCAGCGGCGGAATTTGTTGTCCTCGCACTCGCCGAAGCGTTCCTGAAGGGTCACCTCGCGGAGCGCTTTGATGGAGGAGCGCCTGACGTTCTCCATTGAGAAGCCCGCGCCGTGAGCGCCTCGCTGCATCGCCCGGTACATGATCCAGATATTCGCGAGAAACGCGAGCATGATAAAGACGACGATTGCGATGCCGGCGACATGAATGTTCGCGAGGCTGATGAACGAGAGGAAATCGACCTTCGTGCGGTCCATCGCGGGATTGTAGAAGAGAAAGATCGCGGCGATCGCGATAGCGGTGAGGACGATCCAGGCCACGCCCGATGCGAACGCCGAGTAGAACGCGTCGGCGACGCGTCCGATCGAGTACTTGCGGATCGTGAACCGGCGGAGCGCCATCATGAGGCCGCCCGGGTCCGCCTCGCGCGGGCACGTCTTGCTGCATTCGCCGCAGTAGTAGCAGAGCCAGGGCTCCGGGGAGGCGAGAATCTTGCTCTCGAGGCCGAGGAGCGAGTAGCGGATCATCTTTCGCGGGAACGAGAGCTCGTCTTTCGAAAGCGGGCAGACGGCGGTGCAGGCGCCGCAGCTGTAGCACGCGGAGAGATCGAAGCCCCCGAGCTTCCGTATCCGCTCGACCATGGCGAGATCTGCCCGTTCCATCGCTATTTCCCTTCCACGATCGCGTATTTGTAGTAGCCGTCCTCGGTCATTTCTTCGGTGGCCCGTATGTAACCGTATCGCGCAAATCCCATCATCCACCATGTCGCCTCGTGGGGCTTCAGTCCGAGCGCCTGCGCGACCTCGGGCACGGTCCTCGGGCCACCCCTGAGAACATCGAGGATTCGTTTCCGCATCCCGAACTCCTGCCGGGCGGTCTCGCGCCTCTCACCCTTGATCGCGGCGCTCTCGGGAAATCTGTCGTCGAGCTGTTCAGACACCGGCCGCCTCCCG
>DATCCP010000346.1:0-2378 GCA_036511215.1 Candidatus Krumholzibacteriaceae bacterium | reverse complement strand
GCGGTCGCGAAGGCGACCAACCTCAAGTACACGCCCCTCGAGCATGTGCTGCCGAAGAAGTAGCGTTCGATTGCACGACAAAGAAAGAAGCCCCTCACCTGAAAAGCGAGGGGCTTCTTTTACGTGCCACCTCAGTTCGCCCGCTCATCGCTTCATTTGACTTGCGTTCCTCACGGCTCGATCCGCCTGAGCTCCGATCCCACCAGGCGATAGGCGAAGAGTTTCGCGGGATCGAGGTCGATTCTATCGCGTCGAGCGCTCGAATACCCGCGCCCCCCGCTCTCGCGCGGCACAAGCACGTATGTCGCTCCCCCACCATGCATTAAATAATCCAGCGGGAAGACGTCGATGCTCCCGTCGTGGTACCAGACGCGCGGCCCGGAAGCTCCGTCGAACGCTGCGAGATCGACATCCCCCAGGATAATAGTGACCCCCTTCGGCGGCGCGGGCAAAGCGGCCATCAGGTTCTCACGCACGATTTGAACGGTCGCCGCCCTTCGTATCAGTTGGTTTGTTCCGTCAGCAAGCGTCCGCTGAGCGAGCCCCTCGCGAAGCAGGATATTCGCCTCGAGCAGGGAGAGAATGGCCGCTCCCCCGGCCACGACGGCAAGGATCGTTCCGCCGGTGCCGCGCCGGCACCGCGCCGATTCGCACAGTATCCGCAATTGCAGAAATACCATCCCGATGAATGCCGGGAGCGCGAAGATCGCGTAGTACCGGTACACATGGTTGGGCAAGAAGATGCAGGGCACGAGCGCCAGGCAGAGCCAGGAGACGAGAAACCACAGGGCGCCCGGCTCGGCCGCACGCCGCGGATTATCTGTCGCGGTCTCGTCCCGGGCAATGCGCGAGGCAAGCCGGGCGCTCACGAGAAAAACGACGAGCAGAGCGCCGAGAATGAGCTTGATCGCCATTCCCCGGGTCGCAAGGAGGGGATCGAAACATTGCACCATCCATGCCGCATAGGAATACAGATTGTGCATGATAGAGCGCCCGTGAAAGGCGACCGCGTATGGATGATATTGCGGGAGGTTGAACGGCGCCGTTGCCGCGATCAGGATGCATGCCGCCGCGCACAGGGCGATCGCAATCGGCGCGAGATCCTTGAAGGAGCGCTTCGTCGACGCTCTCTCCGATCCAGGCCGGCCGAGAAAGGCATAGGCCGCCAGAATGAACGGAAGAACTACGACCGTCTCCTTGAAAAGGCAGCCCGCGAGAAAGGCCCCCGCGCTCCATACCGGCCGCCCCTTGAGGAAGAGGAGCATCGCCAGGAGAAAGAGAAGGGATCCGTCCAGGTCGTATATGCCGACGGCCCACAAAAGACTTTCGAGATGCACGGCCGCGCCCGCGGCGTACACGAACCCGGCGGCGATCGAGACGACTTTGTCGCGCGTGATGACTTCCAGAATCGCGATGACCAGGAGGGAGTTTGCGACGAGCGTCATGAGCGCCGCGACATGGAACGGGAATGGATTCGCGCCGAAAACGAGATACATCGCATAGAGATAGAGCCTCGACAGGGGCCGGAAGAAATAGAGATAGGGCTTCGCCTGAGGCCCGAAGAACAGGTTCCCCTTGATCACACATATCGATTTGAGGATTTCGCCGGGATGGCCGCTCTGAAAGCGGCTCATCCAGCTCCAATCGTCCTGCACGAAAGGAAAACGCAGGCAGATTGCGTACGCCGCGAGAACGATCGCCGATAGCCCCGTGACCAGTAGAAGCCGTCTGGCTGGAATTATCCCGTTCACCTCTTCAGCAGCGCCGCCATCTCCCGCACCGCCTGCTCGATCCCGACGAACATCGCCCGCGAAATGATGCTGTGGCCGATGTTGAGCTCCTCGATCTCGGCGATCGCGACGATCGGCCCGACGTTGTGGTAGGTGAGGCCGTGCCCGGCGTGCACCCTGATGCCGTGCTTGGCCGTGGCGGATGCCGCGTCCCGGATCGCCCGGAGGGTGCGCTCCACCTCGGCGCGCCCGGCGTTCGCGTACTCCCCCGTGTGGATCTCGACCGCGTCGAAGCCGAGCTTCGCGGCTTCCTTGATCTGCGCCTGGTCCGGGTTGAGAAACGCGGCCACCGTCATGCCCCCCTCCTTGAGCGCCTTGAGGATGGGGCCGACCCGATCGCTCACCCGCAGAAGATCGAGGCCTCCCTCGGTCGTCACCTCTTCGCGATTCTCCGGAACGAGCGTCACCGAGTCGGGCCGAAGCGCGAGCGCGATCTCCTGCATCTCGGTAGTGGCGGCCATCTCCATGTTGACGCGCGTTTGCGCGAGCTCGCTGATGAGGCGGGCGTCGCGGTTCTGGATATGCCGGCGATCCTCCCGCAGGTGAAAGGTGATCTGGTCGGCGCCCCCGTGCTCCGCCACCATCGCG
>DATCCP010000345.1:0-3075 GCA_036511215.1 Candidatus Krumholzibacteriaceae bacterium | reverse complement strand
CAGATAGAACTTCTCCCACTGAAGCTTGAGCTTCGGATCGCCGCCGTGGAAGCCGAGCGAGGTCATGAGATCCATGCAGTATACCGCCCACCCCTCGGAGAACGCGTCATTGCGCCACATGCCGCGCACGATCGACGGATTCCGGTTGCCGTAGACGAGCTGGACGTAGTGCCCCGGCATCGCCTCATGGATCGTGACGAGCCGGATCATGTCGTTGTTGTACTCGCGCATGTACGACTCCGTTTGCTCACGGTCGAGGTCTTCCGGCACGGGCGATACGAAGAAGTAGTACTTCAACTCCCGGTCGAGCGGACCCGGCGCCTCGAGCCCCGCGATGGACGGGCCGCGCGAGTACTCGGGAGCCCGAATGATTTCGAAGGGCTCCGTCGGAATCGTGAGAATGCCCTTCTCGCGAACGAACGCGCTCGCCTCGGCGAAGGCCGCCTTGCAGGCGCCGAGGATCTCGGGCGGTTTCGGATGATCCTTCGAGGTCTCGTCGAGGACCGCCTTGATGATCCGAATTCGGTCCGCCCTGAGCGGATTCACGAGCGGTTTCGCGCCGGTCATCTGAGCGTAGAGCGGCGCTGCGAGCTCGTACATGTCGTCGTGCACCCGGTCGATCTCGCCGTAGGCCGACGCGACGATCTCCTCGGGGGTCATATCCGTCTGAAGCACGCAGGCAGAGAGCCGCCGGTATACCGAACGCCCAAGCCTGATTTCCCCGAGCGAGCGGTTCAGGAGATCCTTCTCGAGAAAATTCTGGAACCGCTCGAGCGCTTCGAGCGCCGGGCCCGCCGCCTTTTCCAACTGCTTCGATGCTCCGGGCGCCTTCGCGGCCTCCCGCAGCAGATCGTTCTTGACGAGCGCCATCAGGCCGCGATTCTGGCTGATCGCCATTTCGGTGCGGATCTTCGGAGGATTCGAGAGATTCGCCATCGCCTGCTCTATGGCCGCGGGGAATTTCGCGAGCCGGTCGGCGGCCGCGTCGAGCCGCGTGCCCAGCGGCGCGAAATCCCTCGCCAGAAGATAGTAGATCGAGTTCCCGAGGAAGCTCGTATAGAGCATAGGATCCGTTTCGGAAGACCGGAGATCCTCGGCTTCCAGTATCTCGAATCTGATCGCGTTCTTGAGGACTTCCGCGTCGATACGGTTGTCTCGCGAGAGCTTCGTTTCGTCGACGCTCTCGAGACGGGCGAGGAACGACTTGAAGCTCACGAGCTCCGCATCGATCGCCGCGCGGCTCATATTCTCCAATTTACGATCGTAGCGGTGCTCGCCGATGCAGGTGGCATCCGACGGATGGGCGCGGAGGTATTCCTTAAGAAACTCCTTCGAGAGTCCCTCGAAGCTCGCG
This sequence comes from Candidatus Krumholzibacteriaceae bacterium, assembly GCA_036511215.1. Classification (GTDB taxonomy): domain Bacteria; phylum Krumholzibacteriota; class Krumholzibacteriia; order Krumholzibacteriales; family Krumholzibacteriaceae; genus SSS58A. The sequence goes on along the minus strand of DATCCP010000345.1, from coordinate 1,721 downwards.
TCCTCGGTACGCTCCCTCCCGCAGCCGGCGCACAAAATAACGCAGCATGCGAGCAGCGTAACCGACTGTATTACAAAGCGCTTACAGGCCGACATTCGCCTACCCCGAGCCCGCCGACCACGGCGGGCATTGAATATGTAGCATTATACACATATATTGTAAAATCGTTTCCGGAGGATAGACCTTCATCGTGAACAACGCGCCGAACACGACGACCGAGAGCACCCCGAGAGCGGGCCTTGCCTTTCCGGTGCGCGCGCTTCGCTCGCGCAACTTTCGCCTCTTTTTCGCGGGGCAGAGCATCTCTCTCATCGGCACCTGGATGCAGCGAATCGCCATGAGCTGGCTCGTCTACCGGCTCACCCACTCGGCGTTGCTCCTCGGCGTCGCCGGTTTCGCGGGACAGATCCCGACGTTTCTTCTCGCTCCCTTCGCGGGCGTGCTCGCCGACCGCTGGAATCGGCACCGGACCCTCATCGTGACGCAGACGCTCGCCATGCTCCAGGCCGTGGTCCTCTGGGTGCTCGTCCTGACCGGCACCGTTCAGGTCTGGCACATCATCGCGCTCGCCGTCATGCTCGGGGCGATCAACGCCTTCGACATGCCGGTCCGCCAGTCGTTCGTCGTCCAGATGATCGAAGGCAAGGAGGATCTCGGAAACGCGATCGCGCTCAACTCCTCGATGGTGAACGCGGCGCGTCTCCTCGGGCCCGCGGCCGCGGGAGTGCTCATTGCGGTCTTCGGGGAAGGAATCTGCTTCCTCCTCAACGCGCTGAGCTATCTCGCCGTGATCGCGGCGCTCGTCGCGATGCGCATCGCTCCGGTGAGCGAGCGAGCGGCGAACGGCCGCGTGCTGGAGGGGATCAGGGAGGGATTCTCGTACGTGTTCGGCTTCGAACCGATCCGCTACATCATCCTCCTCCTCGCGCTCGTGAGTCTCATGGGCATGCCGTACCAGGTTCTCATGCCGGTATTCGCGAAGGACGTGCTCGGCGGGGGACCCCATACGCTCGGCTTCCTCATGGGCGCCTCGGGGCTCGGAGCGCTCGTCGGCACGGTGTACCTCGCCTGCCGCAGGAGCGTGCGCGGTCTCGGGCGCGTGATAGCGGTCTCGGCCGCGGTTTTCGGATTAGGACTTATTGCCTTTTCGTTCTCACACGTTGTATGGTTCTCCATGGTTCTCATGTTCTTCACCGGGCTCGGCATGATCGTGCAGATGGCCGCGAGCAACACGGTGCTCCAGACCGTCGTCGACGACGACAAGCGGGGCAGGGTGATGAGCTTCTACACGATGGCGTTCATGGGAATGGCGCCCTTCGGGAGTCTCCTCGCGGGGGCGCTGGCGGCGCGGATCGGCGCGCCGAACACCCTCGTCGTCGGCGGCGCCTTCACGATCGCGGGCGCGATCGTCTTCGCGAGGAAACTGGGAACCATGCGCGAGATTCTTCACCCCATTTACCGGAAAATGGGCATCATACCCGAGATCAACCCGTAGGTGCGGAGACGTATGGCGCATCCGCCGGTCAAGAAAAGCCTCCTTGTGTCGCTCGCGAAGCGGGAATACCGGTACACGTCGGATCTTCCCTCAAAGCCCGATCCCACGATCGGACGAGTGCTCGTGACGGGCGCCTCAGGGTACATCGGCGGACGGCTTATCCCTGAGCTCCTCTCCCGGGGCTACCGGGTGCGGATCATGGTGCGGGGAGGGGAGACTCCCGAGT
>DATCCP010000344.1:0-6506 GCA_036511215.1 Candidatus Krumholzibacteriaceae bacterium | reverse complement strand
TAGAGCGTGACGATCGTGTCGCCGACGAACGAGCTCTCGGGCCGGAGATTGACGGACCAGAGAATCGTCGAGGCCAGGGTCGCCGCGGCGAGCCCGATGACCGGCATGATGAGAAATCCCGTCCACCGGGCGTCCGACGGCACGACGACCTCCTTGCCGAGGAGCTTGATCGTGTCGGCGAAGGGCTGGTACCACGGCGGTCCGACGCGGAGCTGCACGCGCGCCGAGACCTTGCGGTCGACCCACGTCGTCATGAGCCCGACGACCGCGGAAAAGACGAACCCCGGAAAGACGAGGTACTGAACGATGTACGTGACAGCCTGCATGACGCCTCTCTGCTACCGGTTCGACGTGAAGCGGACGTAGTACCGCCCGCCCTCGACCGTCCGCTTGTACTTCTTCTCGATGGTCGCGAGTTCCTCGAACACGAGCGCCCCCGACGTGCACGTCGCCACGCAGCGCGGCTCCTTCCCCTCGGCGAGCCGATCCGCGCAGAGATCGCACTTCGGAGAGGTGTGCCACGTCGAATAGGGAAGCATGACGCCGAACGGACACGACTGGATGCACGACTTGCATCCGATGCACAGGTTCCGCATCCGGATGACCGTGCCGTTGTCGTCCTTCTTGATCGCCTCCTGCGGGCAGACGTTGAGGCAGAGGGGCTCGGCGCAGTGCCGGCAATGGAGCGGCACCGTCGCCTTCACCTGGATGCTCCCGTGCTTGAGATGCCCCTGCCCCTGGTGGCCGGCCGCGCACGCCGCCGCGCACGAACGGCACGACGTGCAAAGGTTCATATTGATGTATACGCGCTTTTCCATCGTTTCACTTTCCGCTCTGACGGCTCAGCTTCACCGGAACGGGCCCGAGCACGATCTCGCCGCCGGCGTCGAGCTTCAGCGGGAAGAGCTTCCGCACGGCGGGGAAATGGATCGTCGCCGCGACGACGGCGCCCGAGAGCTTCCTCGTGATCTCGACCGGGAGCACGATGTCGGCGGCCGCCGTCGAAACCTCCGCGCGATCCCCGCGCTTGATCCTGAGCCCCGCCGCGAGCTCCTCCGAGACCATGAGGGTCGCGTCCGGGCACGTGATCTCGGACCAGTAGAAATTTCTGCTGAGGCTCCCGTCCGCGACGTGGACCGCCTCGCTCCAGGGAATGAGAACCGCCGGGGCCGCCTCCAGCTCTCTCATCGAGGCCGCGTAGCCGGACCATTCGGCGTTCATGCCGGTGAAAGAAGCCGTACGCCCGGTCCGGCGCGCGGGTTTTCCCGCCGGGCCGAGCTCCGCACCCATCTCCTTCGCCAAGAGCGAGAGGAAAGCGCCGGCCGTCACGGCGCCGGCGATCGGCGGCATGACCTCTTCGCGCACGAGATCCTCGCCGAACGCGGGAGAGACGGTTCCTCTCTTCTCCATGAGGCTCGCCGCGGGAATGACGACGTTCGCCCGATCGGCGGTCTGGTTCCAGAAGAACTGGGTCGTGACGGTGAAGCGCTTCTCGCGCATCGCCTTCTCGATCGGAGCGGCCGGATACACGGAAAAGAGATCGAGCCCGAGGGCGATGATGGCCCTGAGCTCGTTTCCGGCGAGCTTCTTGAGACAATCGCTCTCGCCCGCCGCGGCGAGCACCGAGTAGATGCCCCACGTGTTCTGCTGGACGAACTGCGGGACGAAAGCGCGCTCCCCCGGACAGAGGCTCGTGAGCGCCTCCGCGAACGAGAACGCGAGTGCGCTCGCCGCGATGCGTCCGAATATGTTCGAGATGTAGGTCGTTACCTTCGCGGCGCCGAGCATCGAGCCCGCCGCGGCCGCGATCGCGTCCTTCGAAACGCCGGCGAGCCGCTCGATCGCGCCCCAGTCCATGCCGGAGAGCATCGCCTTGAGCTCGCTCGTAAGCGGCGAGCCCGTCTTGTCGGAGGCGGCCTTCAGAAGCCCCGCGAGAACCGCGGTTTCGCCGCCCGGCCTGCAGCGGAGATGCCTGTTCGCGAACCACGCCGTGTGGCTCACCTCGGGGCTCACGACGATGACCTCGCTCCCGCGCGTCCCGTATTTGCCGGGGAGCACCATCTTGGCCGTGCACGGATGCTCGGTGAAGGAGTCGCCGACGATGAGCGATACGACGCGGTCCCCCGCGGGCTTCGCTCCCGCGGGCTTCACCATCGAGAAATCGCGGGTGAGCCAGGCGCGGAAGAGCGGCGTGTCGTCGGGCGCAAAGAGCGCGACGTTCGACGTGCGGAGGACGTCGCGCGCGAAGATCGCCGCCAGTGCCGCCTCCTCGTTCGTGAGGTTCTCCCCGAGGAGGACGCCGATCGAGTCGTTTCCGAACTCCTTTTTGATCTCGGCGAGGCTCTTGGCCGTCTCCCGAACGGCGGCCGTGATGTTCGCCCGCTCGCCGAGGATGAAGGGGTAGTTGACGCGCCGCGGGTGCGTGAGGAACTCCCCGACCGCGTTCCCGCGCGCGCAGACGCTCCCGCCGTACTTCGAGTCCTTCCCCTTGTCCCAATCGACGGAGAGGAGCGACTGGCCGGTAAAGATCGGCTCGCGCTCGCCGCCGCGCAGAATGAGCGGGCACGCGAGCGAGCAGAACGAGCAATTCGCCTTGAGTTCCTTCATATATCGTTCATCCGAACACGTTCGGAACGTTCTTGATCTTGTCGTAGCACATGTCGGGGCCGTCGACGCAGAGGTAGTAGTGCCCCACGTTGCACCGCCCGCACTTCCCCATGCCGCACGACATCTTGCGGTTCATGGAGAGGTATATCTGCGGCGGCTTGTAGCCGACCTCGAGCAGCTTGAGCGTCACGAACTTGAGCATGATCTCGGGGCCGCACGAGACGGCGAGCGAGTTCTCGAGATCGATGTCGAGACCGTCGAGGAGCGTCGTGACGAGACCGACCCGTCCGTCCCAGTTGGAGGCCGGCACGTCGATCGTAACGGTGAAATCGACGTTCGCCGCGGCCTTCCCCCATTCGTTGTGCTGGCGCCTGAAGCAGAGCTCCTCGGGGCTGCGCGCGCCGTACTTGATCGAGACGCGTTTGTATTTGCTCGAGTTCGCGAGCAGCGCGTAAATGAGGGAGCGCAGCGGCGCGAGCCCCACGCCTCCTCCCACGACGAGCACTTCTTTGCCCTCCATCTTGTCCATCGGGTAGCCCTTGCCGAACGGCCCCCTGAGGCCCACCTCGGCCCCCGGCTTGAGAGCATGCAAGGCGTCCGTGACCTTGCCCGTCCTCAGTATCGTGATTTCCATCTTGTCGGCGACGGCCGGATTCGAGCTCGGCGTGAAGGGCGCCTCGCCGTAGCCGGGCACCGTGAGCTGCATGAACTGGCCCGCCTTGAACTTGATCGGCCGCGAAGGCGCGAGGCAGAACGTCTTGATCGTGGGGGTCTCGGTGATGACCTCCTCGACGAGCGTCTCTATCGGGTAGTACGGGTTGTTCATTCCAGCCTACGCTTTCTTCTTTCCGCCGGCCTTTTCCCTGAGGCGCCGGAAGGCATCGCGCATGTCGATGCTCGCCGAACAGGTGTCGATGCAGCGCCCGCACCCGGTGCAATAGATCCTCCCGTGACTGAGGGGCAGATAGTCGTACTTGTGGTAGTACCGGTGCTTGACCCGGTCCGTGAGGCGCGGCCGCGGATTGAGCATTCCCGCCATGCGGGCGTAGCCGGTGACCTGGCAGGTATCCCACGCGAATATTCTCTGGAAATGCGAGCCGCCCGCCTTCTGGTCGTGGAGAAGGAAGCAGTAGCACGTCGGGCAGATGTTCGTGCAGGCGCCGCACTCGACGCAGCGCGCCGAGATGTCGTCCCAGATCTCGTCGCCGAGAGCGGCCCGCATGATCTCCGGCATCGCCTCTGACGGCGGATACGCCTCGTTCATCTCCGCGAGCTCGCGTTCGACCTTCGCCCGGATCTCGTCGCGCATCTTGCCCTGCGCCTCGCGCGCCTCGGCGAAGAGATCCTTGTTTTCCTTGATGCTTTTTTCACCGCGCTCGCTCCCCGCCTCGACGAGGAACCCGCCCTGGATTTTCGAGACGCTGACGTCGTAGCCTTTCTCGGGCCAGGGCTTGGCGCCGTGCAGATTGCAGAAGCAGCTTGTGCCGCACTCGCTGCAATCGGCGCCGACGATGAACATCTTGTCGCGCCTGATCTTGTAGAACGGATCGGTGTATTCCCCTTCGATCTCGACCTTGTCGATGAGGCCGATCGCGTTGAGATCGCAGCCCCGCGCGCCGGCGACGACGACCGCCGGGTACGACTTCTCATCAGTCATATCGTCTCCCTCGGTCGAGGGATAGTCGGCGACCGGATAGCGCAGAAGCTGGGCGAACGCCTTGAGGGGCTCCACCGTGCGGTATCCGTCGAGGCAGAGATTGTCGGGAAGCGGGAAGACGTCGATCCGCTCGAGGTGGAGCTTCCCGGTCTCGGCGTTGCGCACCGGTACGTACAGCTCGCCCCCGGCGGAGACTTTCTTGAGGAATCGCTCGAAGTTCGTCGAATCTATAAATAGCATCGGCTTGTTACAGAGAAAAAATTGACCACTGAAGCGCTCGGCCCAACTGAACGGATCGCGGCGACCTCGGTGGCCTGCGACAAAAGGATAAGCAAGGGGAAATTATTCACGAAAACGGCCAGGAGTCAAGTCGTTTTTTCGCTATAGCGGAAGAGTTGATGTGCTCCAACTATTTCTCGTCGAGGAGCTGTTGCACCGCGTCTCTGAGCTGCTCGCCGCGAACGTTCTTGAAACGGATGTTCCCCTTCTTATCGACGACAAACGCGGCCGGGATCGAGGTGACGGCGTAGAGCTTGGCGTAGTCGCTCTGCCAGTACTTGCCGTCGTAGAGCTGGGGCCACTCCATTTTGTTGTCCCGTATGAAATTCTGGAATTTCTCCTTCTCGTTGTCGAGCGATATGCCGATGATCTCGAAGCCCTGCTTGTGCAGATCGTTGTAGATGGCTATGACGTTGGGCATTTCCATCCTGCACGGGTTGCACCAGGCGGCCCAGAAATCGAGGAGCACGACCTTCCCCTTGTAGTCCTTGGGGAACTGTATCTTTTTGCCCTGAAAGGAAGTACCTGTCATGACGATCGCGGGGGCGCCTATCTTGAGCTTGCGCAGCGTGCCGATTTTCGCGAGCTCCGTCTTCGCCGCATCCGATATCCTCGTGTCGATCTTTTTCGGATAGTTGACGACCTCGCGGAAGCTTCTCTCCGCGTCGTCGTACTTCTCGAGCCCGGCGTAGCACGTCCCCATGACGTATTTCGCCTGGGCGATCACGTCCGGACCTCCCCGCTCTCCCGGCATGGCGAGGTAGGCGTTGAACTGGTCGATCGCGTTCTGATTGTCGCCGGTCGAGGCGTAGACGCGGGCGAGCGAGAAATGCGCCTGGGCCGCCTCGGGGCTCGCGGGGTACTTCTTCAGAAAATCGTTCATCGATTTCTCGAGGTACTCGACGTACTCGTAGGGGGACATCGTCTTCGATTTCGCGGCGAGGTCGTTGTTGATCTGCTTGAAAGCCTGCGCCGCACCCGTCTGGCCGTACGCCCTCGGCGCAGCGAGCGCCGCGACCGCCGCGAGCGCGAAGATGATCATGAACCTCGTGAGCCTCATCGTTGCCCCCTTCAAAACGCTATTTTGTGTTGCCCGGCGGCACGCCCTCGGAGCCCTCTCCGACCCTCACGCTCCCCACGATATCGAGGATGAGCTCCTTGTACTTCGGGTAGTTCGTGTAGATCTTGATGGAGCCCGCATATTGCCCGAGCCTGGTCTCCGGGCGGACCCACACCGTGCCCCGGAACGATTTGCCGGGCTGGAGCTCCTGGATCTTCACCGTCATGTCGTCCCTGCTCGGCAGCGCCTTGAGAATCTTCAGGCTGTCGCCGCGCGCCGCGACGATGTTGAACGTCCGGTCGAACGGCTTCGTCGCGCCGGCGGGAATCAACATCTCGCCGAAGTAGAGCCTGTCGGGATAGATCTGGACGTCGTTCTGAACGACGATCGACATCGGGATCGTCTTCTCCGGGAGCTTCGGGAAGTCGGTCGTGAGGATGATGTTCGTCGTCACGTTGTCGGGGCGAAGTTCCTTCTTCTTCCATATCTTGAGGAGATACTTCTTGCCGTTCTCGACCGTCTCGATCTTGAGGCCGATCCTGTCCTCGAGTTCCTTGCCCCTGACGTCATCCGCCCACCGTACGCTCTTGATATGGATCGGCGTCGTCAGGAGATTCGTGATGTTGACGTCGAGCTTGAGATCGTCGTCCGTGAAGCCGGTCCACTTCATCTCGCGGGACAGCTCGAACACGCGCTGGACGGTTCCTTGCACGGTGAGGACGAACTGCTTGTTCCCGGGATCGTTCGTGTCGACGGTGAAGTTCTTCTCGAACATGCCCGGGAAGAGCTTCTTGCCGTCGATCGTCGCCTTGATCGTGCCCTCCCGACCGGGAGGGATGGCCTTATCGAATTCGGCCACCGAGCATCCTCAACCAGGCCTCACGCTGAGGATCTGGAGCTCGG
>DATCCP010000343.1:0-5332 GCA_036511215.1 Candidatus Krumholzibacteriaceae bacterium | reverse complement strand
CGCTCGCCAAGACCGCGGCCAATTACATGAACTCCCAACTCATCAAGATGGAGGCGCGTATCAACGGCTACGAGGAGGGGATTGCGCTCGATACGAATGGATACGTGAGCGAGGGAAGCGGCGAGAACATCTTCCTCGTCTCGAACGGGAGAATCCTCACGACGCCTCTCGGCGCGAGCGTGCTCCCCGGCATCACGCGCGACTCGGTCATCGTGATCGCGAAGGAGCTCGGCCTCGACATCGCCGAGCAGCTCATCCCGCGGGAAATGCTCTACATCGCGGACGAGCTGTTCTTCACGGGAACGGCCGCTGAGATCACGCCGATCAGGAGCGTCGACAAGATCAGTGTCGGCGCCGGCAAGGCCGGCCCGATCACGAAGAAGCTCCAGGAAGTATTCTTCAAGTACCTGACCATGGAGGCCAATGACACGCACGGCTGGATGACGCCTGTCTACAAGTAGGCGCCTGCGCGGGAACGGGCCTCCGAGAGGCACGGGCCCCTCGGGCGGACGCGAGCCGCGCGTGTGGGAGGAATCCTTTGAAAATCGCCGTCGGCTCCGATCACCGCGGGTTCACCCTCAAGGCTCATCTTATTGCGATGCTCTCCGGTGAAGGGCACGAGGCCCTTGATCTCGGCTGTCCGGGCACCGAAGCGGTCGATTATCCCGATTACGCGTTTCGTGTCGGCGAGATGGTGGCCTCCGGCGGCGCCGAGCGGGGCATTCTCGTCTGCGGAAGCGGGATCGGGATGTCGATCGCCGCGAACAAGGTGCGCGGCGTGCGCGCGGCCCTCTGCTGCAGCGTAGAGGACGCCCGGATGACGCGCCGGCACAACGATTCGAACGTGCTCTCGCTCTCCGAGCGGGGCCTCGGCGACCCGAAGACTGACGAGATCGTGAAGGCATGGCTCACCACACCGTTCGAGGGGGGGAGGCACGCGCGGCGCCTCGAAAAGATTCGCGCGTACGAGGAGCGTTGACGATGTACGAGGAAAATCTCTTCACCTATCTCGAAAAAACCGATCCCGAGATCATGGACGCAATGCGCGGGGAGCTCGCTCGCCAGCAGGGGCAGCTCGAGCTCATCGCGAGTGAGAATTTCGCGAGCCGCGCAGTGCTTGCGGCGCTCTCGAACCCGATGCAGAACAAGTACGCGGAAGGGTACCCGGGCAAGCGCTACTACGGCGGCTGCGAGTTCGTCGACCGGGCGGAGGATCTCGCCCGCGAGCGCGCGAAGGCGCTCTTCGGGGCGGAGCACGCGAACGTTCAGCCGCACTCGGGCTCGGGAGCCAACATCACGGTGTACCTCGCGTTTCTCAAGCCCGGCGACAAAATCATGGGTTTGAGCCTTTCGCACGGCGGGCATCTCTCGCACGGGCACCCGGTCAACTTTTCCGGCATGTTCTTCAAGGTTGTCCACTACGAAGTGGACCGCGAGACGAAGATGCTCGACTACGACGCCCTCGAGAAGCAGGCGCTCGCCGAGAAACCGAAGCTCCTCGTCGCCGGCGCGAGCGCGTATGCGCGCACGTGGGATTTCAAGCGGCTGCGGGAGATCTGCGACAAGGCCGGCGCGGTCCTCATGGTCGACATGGCGCACTTCGCGGGGCTCGTCGCGGCCAAGATCCACCCCGATCCGGTCCCGTACGCGGACGTCGTCACGTCGACGACGCACAAAACGCTCCGCGGGCCGCGGGGAGGCCTCATCCTGTGCCCCGGGAAGTATGCGAAAGAGATCGACAGGATCAACTTCCCCGGCACGCAGGGGGGGCCGTTCATGCACGTGATCGCCGCCAAGGCGGTCTGCTTGAAGGAGGCGGCGACCGAGGAATTCCGCGCATACCAGCGGCAGGTCGTCGCGAACGCGAAGAAGCTCGCATCAGTTCTCATGGAGCACGGATACGACGTCGTGAGCGGAGGCACCGACACGCACCTGTTCCTCGTCGATCTTTCGAGGCGCGGCCTGACGGGGAAGGACGCCGAGAAGGCGCTCGAGCGCGCCGGCATGACGGTGAACAAGAATACCGTTCCCTTCGACCAGAAGAGCCCCTTCGTCACGTCCGGCTTCCGCGTCGGCACGCCGGCCCTGACGACGCGCGGCATGAAGGAGGGCGAGATGGAGAATCTCGGCCTGCTCATGGCGAAGGTGCTCGACAATATGACGGACGACGCGGTGATCGCGGAGGTGCGGAAGGCGACCGGTGAGCTCGCCAAGCGGTTCCCCCTCTACGAGGAGCGCCGATGACGCGACCGAGCTGGGACGAGTATTTCATGAAGATCGCGCACATCGTCGCGGAGCGCTCGACCTGCATGCGGCGCCGCGTCGGCGCGATCATCGTCAAGAACAAGCGGATCATCTCGACGGGGTACAACGGCGCGCCGCGCGGGCTCAAGCATTGTCTCGAGGTCGGCTGTCTGCGGGAGAAGATGGGGATTCCGTCGGGGGAGCGCCAGGAGCTGTGCCGGGGCGCCCACGCCGAGCAGAACGCCATCATCCAGGCGGCTTCGAGCGGGGTAAGCATGGAGGGCTCGACGATGTACTGCACGACCGCCCCGTGCGCGACGTGCGCGAAGATGATCCTCAACGCAGGCGTCGAGCGCCTCGTGCTCGGCGAGCGCTACCCCGATTCCCTCGGGGAAGCGCTGATCGAGGAGGCCGGCCTGGAAACCGAATACCGGATTCTCGAGCCGAAGCCCTGAGCGCCTCCGGCGCGGAGGTTGTCCAATGCGGTGTCCGTCGTGCGAGCATGAAGAAGATCGGGTCGTCGACAGCCGCGCAACCAAGGAAAACTCGGCCGTGCGGAGGCGCCGCGAATGCCTCAAGTGCGGCAAGCGCTTCACGACGTACGAATACATCGAGCACACTCCGCTCATGGTCGTCAAGAAGGACGGCCGCCGGGAGCACTATAGCAGGGAAAAGATCATGAACGGGCTGCTCCGGGCCTGCGAGAAGCGTCCGGTCTCGCGGGAGGCGCTCGAGAAGCTCGTCGACGAGGTCGAGGAGTCGATCGGCCGCAGCGTGCGGGACGAGATCCCGACGCAGGAGATCGGCAACGAGATCATGAAGCTTCTCGGCGGGCTCGACCAGGTCGCCTACGTCCGTTTCGCCTCCGTCTATCGCGAGTTCAAGGACGTGACGCAGTTTCTCGATGAGCTGCGGAGGCTGCTCGAGAGAAAAGAGTGATTTTCGCCGCCCCGCATACGCGGCGGTCGTGCGGCATGTTCGTGCGGTGACAGATGCGGGCGGTTCCGCCCGGGAAGGAGGTCGGGAGATGGCGACTTCGACGCGGTCAGGTTCGGCGCGCATGCTCGTCGCGTGCGCCTTGATTCTGTTCGCGATCCAGGCTGTCTCCTCCGCCGTGCTGCGAGCCGAGGAGAAGAAGACAGTGAAGCTCAGCTTCGCCCTGCCGGAAGGGACGCTCCTCCATTACAAGGATTTCGTCCAGACCGATCAGAACTACGCCGGCACGGACGCCACGATGAATCAGACGTCCGACGTCGACATGTCGTTTTCGGCGAAGGCGGATTCCACCGGCAACAGCAAGATCGGCCTCGCGTTTCTCAAGGTCAAATCGAGCCTCGTCATGAACGGCCAGCTGCAGCAGTGGGAGCCCCCGATCAAGCTCGAGGGGATTCAGATAAAAGTGACGGTTTCTCCCGCCGCGGACGTCGTCCATTTCGACATGCCGCGCAACGTGGTGGGCCTGAAGAACGCCGACGATCTGCGTGACATCGTCGAAGCCTGGTTCGTCAGTCTCCCCGATACGATCGTTTCGGTCGGCGAGACCTGGAAGAAGCAGATCGTGCAGGGGAAGACGGAGGGGGCGGAGCCAGAGATCAAGGGAGAGGGCGTCTTCACGCTCAAGAAGATCGAGACGCGGGGGAACATCGAGATCGCCTTCGTCGAAGGGAAGGCCAATCTCAAAATCAACAAGGAAACCCCGGCGGGAGTTCTCGTGGCGGACGGTACGGTCGACCTGAAGGCGCAGATCGCCGTCCCGGGCGGCTATGTCGTGGAGCTGAAGCAGAACCTCGAGATACGGGGGAACGCCGTCGCCAAGGATCCCCTGACCGACAAGGAAACGAAGCACCAGACGGCGCTCACGAGGACCACCGAGATCAAGCTGCAGCGGTAACGCAGGGTGGCGGTGGAGGAAGAGCGGAAAGAGGGCCTCAAGGAAATGGGCCTCCTCGATCATCTCGAGGAGCTTCGTTCGATGCTCATTGCCTCGTTCGTCGCCTGGGTCGGCATCTCGCTCATCGTATGGGGTTTCTCGGGCCAGGTGCTCGAGTTCCTGATCCATAAGCTGCCCGTCAAGAATCTCTATTTCTATTCCCCCATCGAGGCCTTCGAGGTGAGAACGAAGCTGAGCTTCGTCGTCGGGATCCTCATCGCGTTCCCCTATATCTTCTACAGGCTGTGGCGGTTCATATCGCCGGGGCTCTTCAGACGGGAAAAGGGCCTCGCCTTTCCCCTCGTCGTGAGCTCCCTCATTCTCTTCTATAGCGGGATTGTATTCGCCTACTGGGTAATGATGCCGCTCGTGCTCAGGTTCTTCGTCACGTTCGGCACGCAGAGTCTCTTGCCGCTCCTCTCCGTCGAAAAGTACTTCAGCTTCGTCGCGAAGCTCTGCTTTTCCTTCGGGCTCGTCTTCCAGTCCCCCCTCGTCGTCGTCGTGCTTACGTGGATGGGGGTCATCTCGGCGCGCGCGCTTCTCGGGCAGTGGCGGTGGGTGATCGTCATCATCTTCTGCGTGGCGGCCGTGCTCACGCCGGGGCCCGATATCATCTCCCAAATCTCTATGGGGCTGCCGCTCTGCATTCTCTTCTTCGCGAGCACGGTCGCCTCCCTCATCATCGAGAGGCGGAGGAAGAAAGGGGAGCCGGGCGAGGCGTGACGCCTTGACATGACGCCGTCCCCCGTGCTAATTTAATTCAGTCGGATTCGCACGCTCCCGGCACGGACGACGATGGCAAAGGACGGTAATGGACCATTCCGATATCAAAAAACTCGTGCCCATTCAGTCTCTCGTCCAGGGTGAGCTTGAATCCCTCGAAACCAGGCTTCAGAAAATCATCGATTCCGATGTGCCTCTCATCGAAAACATCTGCGCGTACCTGAACGACAGACCCGGCAAGCGCATCCGGCCGACGATCCTCTTTCTCACGGCGCGGAGCGCGGGGGACCCCGAGCAGGACATCGTCACGGCCGGGCTCGCCATCGAGCTCATCCACACGGCGACCCTCGTTCATGACGACATCATCGACGACCACATGACGCGGCGCGGCAAGCCGACCGTATACGCGCGATGGGGAAGCGACGCAGCGACCCT
>DATCCP010000342.1:0-3673 GCA_036511215.1 Candidatus Krumholzibacteriaceae bacterium | reverse complement strand
GCGGTTCCACGATTCGCGTGACCGGCATCGCGATGAACGCGATGCCGCACACGGCGGCGAACGAGAGCTGGAATCCGGCATCGAACACCACGGAGGAATCGACGCCCACGAGCACGAAACAGCCGGTGATGAGACCCCCTGCAAGATCCACGTGCGCACCGAGAAACCGGTATCCGACGACGGCGGCGCACAGGAACAGGGAGCGCAAGAGCGAGGCTGGAAATCCTGCTACCGCAGAATAGAGGCACAGCACCGCGAGAAGCGCCGCATCGGACGCGCGCCTAGACCTGATGAGTCGCGACAGAATTTTGGACAGCGGGATCGCGATCGCGCCGAGGTGCATCCCGCTCAGGGCGAGAAAATGAGTTATTCCCAGGTATGAGTAGGTTTCCGTCAGGGTGAAGTCGAGAGCTCTCCGGTCGTCGAGAATGAGAGCCCCGACGAGGGAGCGTGCGCGCTTCGAGAGTCTCCCGTCATCGAGCAGGTCGAGGAGCCGTGAGCGTGCCCGCACGAGCGCCAGGGACCGGATGCCCACCGCGTCCCCCTCGCGGCGCGGAAGCCCGCGGGCGTGCGCCGCGACCGCGCGGTTCCGGGCGGAGGCCCCCATCCCCGGGTAGCTCGCGCCCCCCCGATGCATCGCGCACTCGAGCCCCGCCGCGTTCCACACGATAATCGCGGTCGCGCAGGTAACAACGAACGCCCCGGTCCCGTGGGCGAGCTGCCCTCGGCCGCCGGCGTCCACGCGGAACCCCGGCGAGGGCACGCCGCGCGCGAGCGCCGCGATCGCGAGGCCCGCCGCACAGAGAGACGCGGCGAGCGTCCAGACGAAATCCGGCGGAGCCACAAGCCCCGCAATAAAAAACGCAGCCCACCACCGCACCATCATCCACCTCCCGTGCTGCCCCTTCGACACGTATCGCTGAACCGGCACCCGGATGCCGCCGGACGCCGGAAGCCGGAGTGTTACTCTCCGGAGAACACGACCCGGTTCTTCCCCTCCTCCTTTGCCGCGTAGAGCGCCTTATCCGCCATCCGGAAGAGCTGGCTCTCGTTCTGCGCCTGCGCGGGGTAGATGCTTCCCCCGATGCTGATCGTGACCTTCACCTTTCTTCCGTCCTCGAGGGAATGCTCGGCTCTCGCGACGATCCCCCTGATTCTCTCGGCCGTTCTCCGCGCGGAATCGGCGCCCGTACCGGGCAGGAGAACGATGAACTCCTCCCCCCCGTACCTGAAAAGGAGGTCGATCTTGCGGAGCGACCTGCGCACCGTTTGGGCGACGAGCCTCAGCACCCGGTCGCCGACCTCGTGGCCGTGCACGTCATTGACCTTCTTGAAGTCGTCGATATCGATGATGAGGAACGCGAGGCTCATCCTGTTGCGATTCGCACGTTCGATCTCGAGCGGGACCTGGAGCTCGTAGTAGTTCCGGTTGTGCACCTGTGTGAGCCGGTCGATCGAGACCATCTTTTCGAGATGTGTGTTGTTCTCGAGGAGCCGGACGATCCCCTGGCCGAGAATGTGAAAGTTCGAAAGCATGCCGCGCTCGGGGGGAGAATCCGTCGGAAGATGAGTCTCGAGTATCGCCCACTTGATGTCCCGGGCGAGCAGCGGGATCATGAGAATCGATTTTGTCCCCGGGGCGATCGTGAAGGCGCCCCCTCCCCCGTTTTCCCCACCGAGCCTGATGAATGTGTGCGGCGTCCCGCTCGTCAGACAGGAATGATAGAACCTCCGCTTGAGCGCCTCGCTCAGCGGGAGAAAGGCAACCACGTCCCGCGACCACTCGCGAATCGCGGGGATCGTGTTGACGAAGAGGACCTTGCCGCATGCCCCTTCCGCAATGTGGCCGGCGAGCGAGAGCATCTCCTCGATTCTGATGACGATCGTCTTCGGAGAATCGTTGAGAGAGAGAGACGAGATTATTCCGGCGAATACGGACGGGAGAATTCCCTCGGCGGGCCGTCGTGCCCCCGCTGCGGACTCCCATTCGGCGGAGGTCATGACGAGCGTGATTGTTTCGGGCTCTTCCGCCGCGCGGTACGAGATCGAGACGTTCCCGTTCGTTCTCGTCAGCCCGTCCTTCACGAAGGCTCCCTTGGCCGCGAGCTCCTCCATTGCGATGTACGCCGTCCTGATGAGTTCGGAGCGCTCCCCGTTCGCGACGACGCCCTCGATTTCGTCCCGCCGCTCCGATGTCAGGAGATGACCTGGAACGAGGCGAGCGAGGAGAAACCGGTAGTCTCTGTCAATTCCTGGACGCATGGCGAATCCTCTTCACAAGGCACGATTACCGTTTTCCTCTTGTGACAGTTACAATTATACACCACCCCGGCAGGCTTTTCCACTAAAAGAACCTCTCCCGTGTCCGTCCGACCGCCCCCCGCGGCGGCGGGCAGTCTCCACTCCGTGTTATCTACATTTGCTTGTATCCATTGGGGTAATTCAATATATTGACGGGAGTCGCGAGAGGTCTCATGCATGAAACATAAGCTTTTGGTGCTGCTTCTGTTTGCCGCAAGCGCGCTGTCGGGCGGGTGCTTCATGGCCGGCCGCCCTCCAGCCGCCATCGAAGAGGCGGACGCCGCCCCGAACTACCAGGAAGACATCTATCGTCGTTTCCCGCAGCTTCTCACGCTCGAGCAGAAGCTTGACCGGGCGTCGACCTATTTCTTCTTCGGCGATCGCGCATCCTCCACGATTGCGGCGCAGGATCTTCTTCAGAGTATCGCGGACCTCAGGGGGATGTCCCCCGGCTGCCCTGTCTGCGACCATCTCGACTACCTCGAAAATAGGGCCCGATGCCTCCTCCAGCGAATATCCGACGACGAGCTCGCGGGCCAGACGCAACCTTACATGGCGGCGCTCGTCGATTCCGTCGCCCGCACGACCGTCGTCGAGGAGGAGATCGAGATCGAATACAACAGCAAGACGCGTTACTGGATCGACTATTTCGCGGGAAGCGGCCGCAAGCATTTCTCGCGGTGGCTCGAGCGAACGGGCGAGTTCCAGGACATCATCGAGCCGATTCTCACCGACGTCGGCATCCCGCGCGACCTTCTCTACCTTGCAGTCATCGAGAGCGGGCTCAATCTGACGGCGCAGTCGTACATGAAGGCAATCGGTCCATGGCAGTTCATGCTCGGCACGGCGAAGCTCTTCGGCCTGCGGGTCAACTGGTGGATCGACGAGCGGAGGGATATCATCGCATCGACCTACGCGGCGGCCTACTATTTGAAGTATCTGCACGATCTCTTCGGGTCGTGGCCGCTGGCGCTCGCGGCATACAACTCGGGAGAGCACCGGGTCGCCTATGCCATCACGCGCCAGAGGACGACCGACTACTGGCAGCTCAATCTCCCGGCGCAAACCACGTGGTTCGTGCCGAAGTTCATGGCCGCGCTCGCCATCGGCCGGAACCCCGAAGCGTATGGATTCGAGAGGCCGCAGAAAGCGCCGTTACAATTCGATATCATCGAGGTCGAGCATCCGTTCGACCTCGCCGCGATCGCCGAGGCCGCCGGCTGCTCCCTGAGCGATATCAGGGATCTCAACCCGCATTTTAAGAAATGGTGCACCCCACCCGACATGGTCGTCGAGGTCAAGGTCCCGCGGGGAACGGGGAACCAGAGCACTACCCGCCTCGCGGACATGAAGCAGCAGAAGGTCCTGTCAT
>DATCCP010000341.1:0-2977 GCA_036511215.1 Candidatus Krumholzibacteriaceae bacterium | reverse complement strand
CGATTCAGGAACGCGTGACGTTATTCGACCGCACGGCGCTCGCCGAGAAGACCGCGCTCCTTACCCGGGCGTCGATCGGACTCGACACGTTCGACAAGATGCCGGTCCAGCAGCGGGCCGCGATCATCCTCGAACGCGCATCGGTGCAGGAGCGTGCCGCACTCATCGACAGAACGTCGCTTCAGGAGAGAGCGATGCTCGTCGACCGGATGAGCTTCCCTCAAAAGACCGTGTTTCTGGCGCGTGCATCGCTCGAGGAAAAGGCTCTGTTTCTCGAGCGCGCTTCCATCGAGGAACGCTCGTCTCTCATGGACGGAGCCGATCCCCGCGAGCTCGCGTCCCTTCTCGAGAGATCGGCGGCCTTTTCCGAGGGATTTTCGGGAATACGAAAATGAGCCGCCCGGGATTCGAACCCGGCACCCCCTGCTTAAAAGGCAGGTGCTCTAACCGACTGAGCTAGCGGCCCATAAAATCGAGGTTTGTCGCGATCCTCCGCCCCGCCACCCCACCTGTTTCGAGGCAATGCAAGATAGCGATTCCGCTATTTCCTGTCAAATGAATAGGCTTGGGTTCTGATGATCGTCTCTTCGCGGGCCGGACCCGTCGATATGAACGAAATGCGGACTCCGAGCTCCTTCTCGATCCGCTCGATGAAACGCCGCGCACCGTCGGGAAGCGCCTCGTACCGATCGACCCTGATTTCCGTGTCGCTCCAGCCCGGCACATCCTCGTACACCGGCGCGCATCCCGCGAGCGCGTCGAAGCTCTGGGGAAAACTCGTCACTCTCTTCCCGTTCCTCTCGTACGCGACGCAAAGCCTCACGCGGGGCTCTCCCGAAATGACGTCGAGCTTCGTCATCGCAATCTCATCGTAGCCATTGAGGAGCACGGAGTAGCGACCCGCGACGAGATCGAACCATCCGCACCTCCGCGGGCGACCCGTCGTCGTGCCGTACTCCTTGCCACGCTCCCGCAGCTCGGTCCCCTCGGACCCCTCAACTTCCGTGGGAAACGGGCCGTTTCCGACGCGCGTGACGTACGCCTTGAAGATGCCGATCACCCGGCCGATATCGCGCGGCGCGAGCCCCGTGCCCGTCACGGCGCCGCCGATCGCGCACGAGCTCGAGGTCACGAACGGATACGTGCCGTGATCGATGTCGAGAAGCGTTCCCTGGGCACCCTCGAGGAGGAGACGCTTCCCCTGTGCCTTCAAGCCGTGAATGAGCTCCTGCGTGTCGACGACGAACGAAGCCATGATATCCCTGACGTTGACGAAATCGCTCGCGATCTTTTCGCTCGAAAGGGGCGGACCCCCGAAAACCGCGAGCATGCGATTGCCGGCCTCCACCTTCGCCTTGACGCGATCAAAGAGCTCGCTCTTGTCGCCGAGAAACTCTCCCATCCGCAGCCCGCTCCTCATGTGCTTGTCGGCGTATGAGGGACCGATCCCTTTGCCCGTGCTCCCGATGCTGCCGTCCTTGCGATCCGTTTCGGAGAGATTGTCGAGCAGCCGGTGGTACGGCATCACGATCTGCGCGGCGGAGCTGACGAAGAGGCGCCCGGTCACGTCGACGCCGCGGGTCATGAGCTCCTTGAGCTCCGCAAGAAGCGCGAACGGATCGATGACCATTCCGTTTCCGAGAATTCCGATGACGTTCGGATAGAGGATCCCCGAGGGAACCTGATGAAACGCGAATCGCCCGGCGTCGTTCACGACCGTGTGCCCGGCGTTCGCCCCTCCCTGGAATCTCATGACGACGTCGTGATCGTGCATGAGGAAATCGACGACCTTCGCCTTCCCCTCATCACCCCACTGACCACCGACGATCACCGTAGCAGGCATTGCGCATTGCTCCCGTGGAATGTGAGAAACTTTCCGTAGTTTAGGGGAAGGATGACGTGATGGCAAATGATATTTGCGGCAAACAAAAGCCGCCCCGAAGCGGTGGGACGGCGAATGCGGATGAAAGTCCCTCGGCCTTTATCTCAGTCCTCGAAAAGCGATTTCAACAAGCTCCACGTTCCCGGGTTGACCGAGTTCGGTGTATTCATACGGTCGCCGGGATTGCTCCGCTCGAATCCGACATCCGGCAGTCCATCGCCGTTCTCATCGCTGAGCTCGACCCCGTTCGGGAACCCGTCGCCGTCCGAATCCTTCAGGGCGAGCGCCTTGTTCCAAACGTAGCCGTTCTTCTGGAAATCCAGCCCGAACCCGTTCAGTTGGGTGGGTGACGTCGGCTGAGACACCGTATGGCAGATGAGGCACTTGTAGTGCTTGTACGCCGGAAGCGTTTTCATATAGTCCTCGGTGCTCATGAGCGTGCCTGCGATGAACAGCACACCAGCAATGACGAGAACCAGGATGATCGGCGACGTTAGCTTTAGGCGCACCTATACCTCCAAGTGTCTAAATCTATTATAACAGAGACAGTTGAGCGTGTCAACCCTCAAGACCGAAGAATCAGCCGTCCCTCTCGCCGAAAAGTGGTGCATAATGACCGTATTCCCTCATGCGCTCCCCGGCCGCGCGTATATCGACGCTGCAACCGCCTTCCGCGACGGCCGTTCCGAGCGCCGAGACAAGCCGCTCGAGAGTCGAGAGGCCGAAAACACCGAGAAAACCGGTGCGTATGACCTTACCCTTGAGCTCATCCTGGCCGCCCGTAGCGATAAAGCCTTCCCGCGCCAGGCGGTCAAGGATAGCATCAGCCCTGCACCCGGGAGGCGTTTCGAGAACCTGGACCGCAGACGACGGGCTCTCCGGAAAGGAGCGAAGCGAAAGATGCGCGGCCGCCGCGAGAAACGCGCGAGACGCCTTCTGATGCCTCGAGATCACGGACCCGAATCCGGTCTCGCCCATCCGTCCGAGAGAACGATGCATGATCTGGATGGTCTCGATCGCCGGCGTAAACGGTGTATCCCCCACCTCCCTCGCGGCCTCGAAGCGTCCGAGATCGAAGTAGTAAGCGCCCTTTCC
>DATCCP010000340.1:0-4093 GCA_036511215.1 Candidatus Krumholzibacteriaceae bacterium | reverse complement strand
CATCGCCACCGAAGTGGTCGTCACGGTCTACCTCCTGCTCTACATCATCGGCGGCATACGGGAGAAGTTCAAGACGACCGATACGTTCAAGCTCTCCGAACTGCATTGGTAGAGGTGTCTGAATGCCCACTGAAATAAAATCGGCTTTGCCCGCGCTGGTTGTGATCGCACCCGCCGCGGCGGCGGTCCTGATCTTCATGATCGGCAGGTTTACCTCGTGGCTGAAAGAGGTCCTGGCGCTCGCGGGGGCGGCGTGCGCGCTGGCCGGCTCCTTCGAGATCGGCCTCGCGGCGTTTCGCGGCGACGCGCTCACGTCGTTCGGCAGACAGCTCTACGCGGACTCCCTCAGCGCCATGCTCGTGATCCTGATCTCCGGTATCGGCCTTCTCTCGATCGTCTATTCTCTGAGGTACATGCGGCACCAGGCCGCCCCCGGGGAGGCGCAGCACACAACGACGCCGCGGCGGCTGTCGGTCTTCTACGGATGGCTCATGCTCTTCCTGTCCACGATGCTGTGGGCGTGTCTGTCGAACAACATCATCATGCTGTACGTCGCCGTGGAGGCGAGCACGATCACGAGCGGGCTCCTGGTCGCGTTCTACTGGGACAAGCGCGCGCTGGAAGCGGGCTACAAGTACCTCATGCTGCTGACCGTGGGCATTACGTTCGCGCTGTTCGGCTGCGTCCTGGTATACGCCGCCGGCGCCCACGTCATCGGAGGCGCGAGGGCGCTCCTCCTCTCCGATCTGAGATCGGTCGCGGGGGGCTTCCCCGTTGCGACGGTGGTTCTCGCTTCGGCGTTCCTCATCGTCGGGTTCGGGACGAAAGCGGGCCTTGCGCCGTTTCATCCGTGGCTCCCGGATGCCCACGCGGAGGCGCCAACGCCCGTGTCGGCGCTTCTGTCGGGCGTGATGCTCAAGGTCGCGATCTATGCGCTCGTCCGCACGGTGAGCATGTTCTATCCGGGATTCTCCCCGATATCGACGTTCGTGCTCGCGCTCGGCGTCTTTACCCTCGTGATCGGGGATATCATGGCGCTCGCCCAGGACGACCTGAAGCGAATGCTCGCGTACTCGTCGGTCAGCCAGATGGGTTACGTGCTCATGGGATTCGGGATCGGCACGCCGCTCGGCATCTACGCGGGGCTGTTCCATCTTCTGAACCACGCGCTCGCGAAATCGCTTCTCTTCCTCGCGACGGGAGCGGTGACGTATTCGACGGGGCTCCGGCGCATCTCGGATCTCGGGGGGCTCGCGAAGAAGATGCCGGTCACGGTATTTTGTTTCTTCGCGGGCGCGCTCGCCATCGCCGGCATGCCCCCGTTCAACGGTTTCCAGAGCAAGCTCGCCCTCTTCATCGCCGGCGCGCACGCCGGAGTCTGGTGGGCGGTCATCCTGGGGCTCGCGGGAAGCCTCATAACGCTCCTCGTGCTGCTCAAGGCCGCGAAGTCGGTGTTCTGGGGAAAACCTTCGGTCGCGTTGTCCGGCGCGACGGTGAAGGAGGCGCCCTTGACCATGACGGTCGTCATGGTGATTCTCGCCCTCCTGTGCCTGGGGATCGGGCTCTACCCGAAGGCGGTCTACCGGCCTCTCAACGCGGCATCCGCGGTCGTTCAGACGGTCACGTCCCATGAGCCGGCACTTGCGGCTCCGTCCCCCGGCGCGCTTCCGGCCGAGGCCGGCGCACCCGCGGCGGCTCCGCAGGATTCCACCATACAAATCTTGCATCGCCCGTAGCGCCGGGCATAGAATGCAACCATCCAACATCAGCAATCAGGAGGTGCTGCGATGAGAATGCGTGCCGTTGTATTAGCTCTCTTTGTTCTCGGGATCGCTTCCGCTTCCCTGGCGCAAGGGTATGACGCTCTCGTGCGGGAGGCCGAGACGAAGCTCACGGCCCAGAAATATGCGGAGGCCCTCACCCTGTACGAGCAGGCGTTCAAGACGGGTGAGTTCAGCTACAACGATCTCTACAATGCTGCCTGCGCGAGCGCCCGCCTCGGCAAGTCGGACGAGGCCTACTCGTATCTCCTCAAGGCCGTTGAGGCCGGCTTCATTGACAAGGATCAGTTGAAACAGGACCCGGATCTCGAGAGCCTTCGAAGCGGCGCCCAGTGGCAGGCCGTCACGAACGCCCTGCAGCAGAAACTGGACTCGGTCGAGAAGGCATTT
Organism: Candidatus Krumholzibacteriaceae bacterium; assembly: GCA_036511215.1. Lineage (GTDB taxonomy): Bacteria > Krumholzibacteriota > Krumholzibacteriia > Krumholzibacteriales > Krumholzibacteriaceae > SSS58A. Next base: position 1,922 of record DATCCP010000340.1, on the reverse strand, counting down.
CCGGAGGCGCGTCCAGCCGGTCCCGTGATCGAGCTTCCGGCGCCGCGCCTCGACGGGACGGTGTCCGTGGAGGCAGCCTTGCGGAACCGGAGGTCGATACGCTCCTATCTTGAAACGCCCCTCAGCCTCCCTGACGTCTCCCAGCTCCTGTGGGCCGCTTACGGGATCACGAAGACCTTCGAGAATGCGCCGCCCTTCCTGCGCGGGGGTCTTCGAACGGCGCCGTCCGCGGGGGGCCTCTATCCGCTCGACCTCTACCTCGCCGCGTTCAACGTGACGGGCCTCCCGGCCGGCATCTACTGGTACAACTCGGAGAAGCACCAGCTCGTGCGGATCATCGAAGGGGACAGGCGCAAGGAAGTGAGCGAGGCGGCCTTCAATCAGGGCATGTTCAAGACGGCAGCCGCGGCAATCGTGTATTCGGCGGTGTATGAGCGGAACACGAAGAAATACGGCCAGCGCGGCCGCGATCGGTACGTCTGCATGGACCTCGGGCATTCGGCGGAGAACGTGTACCTCCAGGCGTATGCGCTCAAGATCGGCACGTGCGCCGTCGGCGCCTTCACGGATGTGTGGCTGAAAAAGGCCGTGGGGATGACCCGAGCGGAGGAGCCGCTCTACATCATGCCGCTGGGGAAAGTGGAATAATAAAGAGCCCGGCTGCCGAGGGCTCATTCCGCTCAACAGCCGGGCTTCTTGAAGCGAGTCTCGTTATCTCCGAGCGGTCCTATTTCTTGTCGGGGTTCAGCTCGTTGACATCCAGCTTCTTGATCTCGCCCTCGTAGTACTTGATCTCCGAAGGGAATTTCTTCATGAAGCCGCCCATGATCGACGGCCAGGCGGAGCCCCGGTACGTGTTGTAATTCTTGATCGTGACGATCCAGTCATCGAGCGAAGTCTTGATCTCGTTGACCGACGATTCCATGTTGCGCATGTTCTCCTGCGACGTTTCAGCCGCCCGTAACTGCGGATACGCCTCGACCTGGATTCTGAACGCCATGGCGGCCTTGACGACCTCGGTGCCGGCCTTGGTCAGCTCCTCGGTGCCCTTCCCTTCCGCCGCCGCCGTTTCGAACGCGTCCTTCGCCGTGTCGTAACCGCTGCGCGCCTGGGTGACCGCGATGAACGTCTCCGATTCATGCTTCATGTATTGATTGGCGATTTCCCAGACGCCCTTGATCTTCTCCGTGCAGGTGTTGAGGGCGGCCGAGTAATGCGATTTGCCGCCTTCAACCGCCTGGTATTCGCGATTGAGCTTGTTCCATACTCCGACCGCCGACATCGCGAAAGACAGGACTATCACCACGAGGATGATAGCCACTATGGCGATGCCGATCGACGCCTTCGTCATTTCGAGCTCCTTTCTTCGCTACTTCCCGCCGCCGCTTATCTTTCTCAGGACCTGATCCGTCTGGGCGACCAGCGTCGTGACGCCTTTGTCGAAATTATTGAAATTGAAATACTCGAGTGCACTGTCGATGATGGGGCTGTAATCGACCGTCGTGAAACCGGGGAGCCCCCTCCCCACGGACACGGTCAGTTTCTCCTGGGCATCGGGTCGGATCAACCACACGAGGCCCTTGTTTCCCCCTTCGGTGCTCAAGCCCTTCTTGCCGAGACCGAGCCAGCGCCCGTAGTGAGTAGCCCAGTCCTCGGGCTGTTTGACTCCGTTGATCAATACCACAATGACCTCGGCGAGGTCATCCGTTTTGAGCTTCTGGCAGATCGCATCGCTCTCCGCGATTACCGGACCCGAAAGGACTCCCGCCTTGTCGATCACCCATGAGGTCGTAAGAGGCGGGAAAACCGGATCCCCTTTCGGCACCGAGACGTTCTGGTCGTACCGGTCATTACCCCCCTTGCAGGCCACCATGAGCAGCAACGCGAACAGAAGACAGCGCGTGATTCTCCGCATCATCCCC
>DATCCP010000339.1:0-3100 GCA_036511215.1 Candidatus Krumholzibacteriaceae bacterium | reverse complement strand
CTTGAGTTCTCGGATATTGCCCGGCCACGGATAGTTGAGTATGACGTCGTAGGCGGGGTCCTCGACCTCGCGAAAGTTCTTGTTGAACTGTTTGTTGAAGTGGTTGAGAAAATGCTTGAGGAGGAGGTAGATATCCTCCTTGCGCTCCCGAAGGGGCGGGATAAAGACCGGAACGACCTTGAGCCGGTAGTAAAGGTCCTCGCGGAACACCTTCCTCTGGACCGCGCTCTCGAGATCGCTGTTCGTCGCGGATATGATGCGAACGCTCACCTTGATATCCTTCGTGCCGCCGACCCGGCGAAAGGTCATTCGCTCGAGCACACGGAGGACCTTGACCTGAATCGTCAGGCTCATCTCGCCGATCTCGTCGAGAAAGAGCGTCCCCTTGTTCGCGAGCTCCAGGAGCCCCACCTTCTGGCTTTTCGCGTCGGTAAACGCCCCTCTCTCGTGTCCGAACAGCTCGCTCTCGAGAAGCTCCTCGGGGAGCGAGGCGCAGTTCACTTCGAGGAACGGCTGATCGCGCCGGGTGCTGTAGCGGTGGATCATCGTCGCGATCATTTCCTTCCCCGTGCCGCTTTCTCCCTGTATGAGAATGGTCGTCGTGTCGCTCTGAGCGACACGCTTGACGATTTCATAAATATCCCTCATCTGCTGGCTCTCGCCCGGGACATAGTCATCCCCCACGTCGAGCTTGAAGCGCCGCCGGAGCTCGAAGAGCTCCCGCGTGAGCTTGCGCGACTCGAGCCCTTTCTCGATCGAGATCAGAAGCTGCTCGAGGTTGACCGGCTTGCTCACGAAATCGAAGGCGTCTTTCTTCATCGCCGTCACCGCCGTCTCGATATCGCCGAACGCGGTGAGCATGATCACGCACACCTCGGGAACCTCTTCCTTGATCTGCCTCAGAACCTCGAGCCCGCTCATGTCAGGGAGCTTCAGGTCGAGAAGCACGAGATCGGGCAGCTCGCTTCGCGTGATCTCGAGCGCCTCGGCGCCCGTCGCGGCCGTGAGCGCCTCGTAGCCCTCCTCGCGAAGCGTCTTCTCGAGAAAGAGTCGTATCGTGTCCTCGTCATCGACGAGGAGAATGACCGGCTTCAAGCGGTTCCCCCCTTCTTGGGTCGCGAGATCGGCAGATAGAGCCGCAACGATGTCCCTCTCCCCGGCTCCGAGGAGACGGAGATTCGTCCATGATGATGCTGAACGATGCTCTGGCTCACGAAGAGCCCGAGCCCCGTCCCTCCCTTCTTCCTCGAAAAGAAGGGCTCGAAGATCTTTTCCCTTTCGTCGTCCGCGATGCCGACGCCGTTGTCTTTGATCTCGATGCACACCATGTCCCGGTCCTTCTCCCGCACAACGGCGGGATCACCCCCGTCGTAGAGCCTCCCCGAGACCGAGACGCTGCCTCCCTGTGCGACCGCTTCCACCGCATTCTTGAAAAGGTTGATCAGGACTTGAACGATCTGGTCCGGATCGACTTCTATCAGAGGCACATTATCCTCGAGGGAAACGGCAAAATCAATTCCCTTGTTCTTGAAAAGCTCGCCGAGCGGTCGATAGCTCCGGTCCACGAGGTCCTTCACCGCGACTTTCTGGCAGAGGAGATCGTGCGGCTTGGCGACCTTGAAGAGATCGGTGATGATCCGGTTGAGCCGCTCGACCTCGTTGAGAATGAAAGATATGTTCTCCCGGTGTTCCGCGCTCAGCCCTTGCGAGCGATTGATATACTGGATGCCGGCGGCGATGCCGGTGAGAGGATTACGGATCTCATGCGCCACGGCCGACGTGAAGCGCCCGAGCGCGGCGAGGCGATCGAGGTAACGGATCTCCTCCTCCATCCGCTTGATCTCACTCATGTCCATGAACTCCACGATGGCGCCCTGGACCTCCCCGTCCTCCCCCGACAGCGCCGACGCGTTCAACCTGATCGGCATGTGCATTCCGTCCCTGCGTTTCAGGTACGCGTCATGGTGTGTCAGGGGAAGCCTGCTCTCGAACAGCCGAAATACGCCCGGCTCAATGGGGCTCTCGCTCGCATCCCCGATAATGACGTCATCGATCCCGAGCGCACGCATCTCGCGCTGCTTGTACTGGCTCATCTCGCGCGCGGTCCTGTTCGCCAGCGTCACGTTTCCGTCGCGGTCCGTGACGAACACACCGTTCAGCATCCCCTCGATGACCCTCTCCCGGAATATCTCCTCCTGGCGAAGCTCCTGATAGAGGTACCAGTTCTCCATGTTCGAACTGACAAGGGAGCCGACCGTCTCGAGCGTGACCTGGTCGATGTTCGTGAGCGGCGTGCCCCGGTAGCCGTCCGTAACGATGAGCGCTCCGAGGAGCGGTATCCCGGGACATGAGAGACATTCCTCGCTCCGGAGATACGGGATTTCCGCGCCCGCCTTATCCTGCGCCTGCACCCCTTTCTTGAGAGAGCACTCATCCCTCTCGTAGCAGAGAATCGTCTCGGCCGACTTCATGAGCGGAACGCACAGGTACGACGTCATCGTGCTCCCGGGAAACAACGATTCCCCCCCGACTTTCATGAGCGGGTGCATCTCGGCGTCCTTTATGAGAAAAGGCTTGCCCGACAAAAACGAATCGTAGAGCGGACTCGTCAGGTCCCCGAATCCGAAGTTGACCGCCCGGCGCACCACGCGCGATGGCCGCTCGATCGTCACGATGGCCTGAAACGCGCGTTTCTTTTTCCGAAGAATGATGAACGCGGTCTCCTTGTAGCCGACGCCGCGATTGAGGTATTCGAAAACCGAATCAATGAGGCGCTGCTCGTCGAGGGAGCTGATGATCGTCCGCCCGATTTCTTTGAGGCTCAAAAGCTGGATGTTCTTCTCGACGAGCTTGAAGAGGGACCGCTCGAGGTCGCCGAGAAGCGTCATGATTATCCGGTAGAAAACGTCGTCTTCCGCACCCCGGACCTTCTCCTCGATGACGAGCCCCTCGCTCCGAAGATTCATGAGACGCTGGTGAATCGCCTCCATCTTGCGCGCGTGTGCCGCCCTGCGTCGCACGATCATGAACGTCGTGACACAGCAGCCGATGATGAGGCAGACCCATGCGGGAATGACTGCGGGAATGACCGCCGAGGCGG
>DATCCP010000338.1:0-6565 GCA_036511215.1 Candidatus Krumholzibacteriaceae bacterium | reverse complement strand
GGGGATGCCCGCCTCCTCGATGACCTTGAGGACGCCGATGTGGGCGAGCCCGCGGGCGCCGCCCCCGCTCAGGGCGAGCCCGACGCGCGGGCGGTGGACCGGTGCGCCGGCGGCGGACAGGGTCCGCGACGGCACAAAGGGCGCCGCGAGAATCGCGAGGGTCAGAGCGAGTGTTAGAGCGCGCATTTTGTCTCCGCCTCAGCAGTACGAGAATTGGAACACTGTCATGATGACGGCTGGCGGCTTCTCGTTCAAGGGCGAAAAGAGATTGGGCTCGCCGAAAAGGCCCTTGACAAATTGAAATATTATGATATCGTAATATATAAATGGAGGGCAGGCGAGTGAAGAACGTGATTGCTGGAACGGATAGGGAGCCCCTTGCGGGGACCGACATCGAGCGGTTCGCCGACATTCTCAAGGCGCTCGCGAGCCCGGCGCGTCTCAGGATTGTCAATATCCTCGCCGGGGGCGAGCACACGGTGACGGAAATATGCTCGATTTCGGGGCTGAAACAATCGCTCGTATCGCAGCAGCTCAAGATTCTGCGGCTCAGCAATATCGTGATAGGCCGGAAGAAGGTACCGCACGTATACTATAGTCTCAAGGAACGGAACGTCATTCGCATGCTCAACTGTCTGAGCAGGTGTGAAGGCATGGATAACGTACTGAAGTCAAGAAATGCAAAGGAGGCATGATGGGAGCGAACATTCTGCAGGTAGGGGAAAAGGACTGGCAGAAAGAGGTGCTCGAGGCGCCGGTCCCCGTGATCGTCGATTTCTGGGCGCCGTGGTGCGGGCCGTGCAAGTACCTCGGCCCCATTTTCGAGGAGCTCTCCGGGGAATACAACGGCACGGTGAAATTCGTGAAGCTCAATACCGACGAGGCCCAGGGCGTCGCGATCAAGTACGGGATCATGGGAATCCCGACGCTCAAGATATTCAAGGGAGGCGCTGAGATCGACACGATGTCGGGGGCGGTTCCCAAGGACCATCTCAAGAAGTTCATCGACAAGGCGCTCGCGAAGTAGGACGTCTTGCGGAGGCGCCACCGGGTGGCCGTCGTCGCCACGGTCGCGGATCTGCAAAGATTTCTGGAAGCGAAGCGGTAAATATCCTACACTGTGAACCGGGCATGGGCCGACGCGGCGTGTCCGGCGGTTTTTTGCCCGGTCCCGCCCGTGCCGGCGGAGAGAACGAAAAGGGGGCAAGGATTGGCTGAGCTTCCGTTTTTCACATCGGAGGAGGGGCGAGGACATTTTCTCGCGCTCCTCTTTTTTCTTTCCGTTTCGATCATAACGGTGTGGGGTGCGTGGCTGGGGACGCTTCCCGCCTCGGATGAAGCGGTCCTCGCCGAGACCGGGCGCGAGATCGTGACGACCGGCGCCGCGGTCACGATGCATTTCGACGGCGAACCGGTCCACGACACGCCGCCCCTGGGTCCCTGGCTCATCGCGATATTCTGCCGGCTCTTCGGCATGAACGAGTTCGCGGCCCGATTTGCGTTCGTGGCCATGTCCGTTGTTGCGCTCTTCATCCTGTATCGCGCGGGGAGGGTGGCGTCCCAGGACTGGTGCCCTTCGGGTGAAGCCCGTGCGTCCAACCCGGAAACGGAGACGCGAAGCTGCACGCACTGGGGAACCCTCGCCACGGCGACGGGTCTTCTTTCGGCGGTGGTTCTCGGTTCGAGTCCGCTGTACGGCAAATTTGCCCCGCACATCACGCTCGGGCTTCCGTTCGCCTTCTGCGCGGCCGTGGCACTCCTCGGGTGGCTGTATCTTCCGTCCGGGCGGGTCGGGTTCGTTCTATGGGAAGCGGCTGTCGCCGGGTGCGTTCTGAGTGGGGGGGCCGGCGCCTTTCTCATTATCGCCGGGGCGTTCCTCGCCGCGCTCGCCGACGGGAAGCGACGCGTGCTCTTGCGTTCGGGAGGATTTTGGCTCGCGACGCTCATCGGCGTCGTTGTCGGCGGGCTCTGGCTCCTTCCGGAAACGGCGAGGAGCGGACAGGGCTTTTTCGACAACCCATTGTGGGCACCGCTCGCGCGGATCGTCCGTCCGCCGGCGGCCGCCCCGGCGCTTGTGTTCGAGGCGTTCAAGAACGTGTGGTTCAGAACGCTCCCCTGGTCCATTCCCGCGACGGTCGCATTCGTCAAGGTTGTGTTCTTCAGGGGGCGGCGGCGGCGCGAGGGGCTCGTGGACGACGTGGACGGCGCGCTATTCATTTTCGCGGCCGTCGTATTTCTTCCCCTCTCCCTCGGGGGCGCGGCGCATCTCGACTCGTTCCTTCCCGTTCTTCCCTTCGTCTCGATTATCTCCGCGCGCGAGATCGCCCGCTGGCTCCGCCGCCCCGGGAAGGATCTCGCCAAGCGCGTTTGGACCCTCAACCACGTCATGACCGCGCTCTTCTGCCTCTTCATGCTCCTCGTCGTCGCGACGCCGATCGTCATCCGGCGAACGGTGAACGATCCGATCGAGGACGTCGCGAAGATGGCGGCCCGGCTCACGCCGGAGACCGAGCGCATCGGAAACTTCGCCCAGCCCTACCGCGTGCAGTGCGCCCGGATGCTCTTCTACGGCGGCCGCTCGCTCGAGAAGCCGCGCGGGAGCGCCGCGGAGGTCGCGGGGGCGCTCACGGAGAATCCCCGCATGATCTTTCTGTCTTCGGCGCGGGACGTCGCGTCACTGCGCGCGGCGGAAGATTTTCCGTTCGAGATAAAGGTGCTCTACGGCGCGGGCAATCTCGTGCTTTTCGGAGCCCGGGAGCCTCGGCCGCCGCACGCTCCGTGAGAGGCCGCTCACTTCATTCGAAACCGAAGGAGTTCACGCATGAAACGACCGCTCGCTATATTCGCTCTCGCCGCCGTGCTCGCGGCGCTCCCCGCCTGCGGAAAGCTGGACGTCAACAAGACGGGGCTCGTGAAACTCTCGGCCCACGCCTACGCGATGATCGCGGCCGGGCCGACGGCGGCCGAGGGGCTCGGGGCGAACAGCGGCTTCGTCGTCGGCCGCGACGGCGTCCTCGTGATCGACACCCGGTACACGCCGACTCTCGCGAACGAGCTCCTCGAGGCGATCCGCTCCGTCACGAAAGCGCCGGTCAAGTACGTCGTCAACACGCACTACCATCCCGATCACGCGTGGGGCAACATGGTCTTCAAGGCGCAGGGCGCCGTGATCATGGCGCGCCCCGAGACGCGCGCGGCGCTCGAGAAGTACTCCCCCGCGTATCTCGATTTCTACCGGCTGCGGAGCAAGGACACCTACGAGATGCTCAAGGACATCAAGATCGTGCCGCCCGACACGACCGTCACCGACAACGAGAAGATCGATCTCGGCGGCGTCACAGTCGTGATTCGCTGCCTCGGGCCCGCGCACACGGCCGGCGACTGCGTCGTACTCGTTCCCAAGGGAAAGATCGCGTTCGTCGGCGGACTCGTGAGCAACGGCTACCACCCCAACATGGGGGACCCGGGAGCCGATTTCGACAACTGGATCAAGACGCTCGACCGGCTCGGCGAAATGCGCATCAGCTATATCGTTCCCGGCCAGGGGAAGGTGTGCGGCAAGGAGATGCTCGAAAGCGAGAAGAATTACATCACACGGATCCGGAACAAGTGCGAGCAGGATATACGGCAGATGATTCCCTTGGAGCAGGCCGCGAGAACTTTCGTCATCCCGGGCGCGGAAGGGTACCTGCAGCCGAACCTTCTTCCCTTCAACGTGCAGGCGGTTTACCGGCGCGAGATTCCGCGCATCGTGCGGCCCGATTTTGCTTTCGATCTGCCGGCGGACTTCCAGATCGTGGATGGCGGTGGGGACTCGAAGCTCGGCTTCATCCGGTGGGGCGCGGCGGCGGCGACCGCTTCCCTCGAGATCGACACGCAGTGGAAGCCGACGTCGAACCGCGAGGTGATCGTCCAGGACGTCGCCGACGTCGTGAAGCGGTACGTCGAGACGGGGATCTGGGAGATGGATGCGGCCGGTTCGAAGCGCATCGACATCGGCGGCGAAAAGGCCGTCGCCCAGTACGGCACATGGAAATACAAGAAGGACGCCGGCTTCTCCGGCAGCGGCACGTGGACGTGGGCCCTTGTGATCCGCGGCGGCAAGCTCTACTCGATCAGACTCAGCACGGAGGGCGGCGTCGACGCGCGGGATGAGAGGCTCAACATGGACTCCCTCGAGAAGGTGGCGTCCACGTTCCGGCTCACGCCCCGTGCTTCTTGAGCTTTCCCGCGTTCGCGAGCGCGAGCTCCATGATCTTGTTGGCGGGAAAAACGCCGAGGCCGCCCCTGTCGCATTCGGCCTCGCAGAAGCTCTCCGCGCCGTCCATTCCGCAGACGGCCGAATGAATGAGGAAGGGCACCGGGTGCCACGAATGGCCCTTGAGCGCGCACGGCGTCGAATGGTCCCCGGTCACGACGATCACGTCGGGTTTGAGTTCGAGGATGAGGGGAAGCTGCGCATCGACCTCCTCGATGACCTTCACCTTGCCTTCGAGATTTCCGTCCTCGCCGGATGAGTCGGTCTTCTTGACGTGGACGAAGAAGAAGTCGTAGCCCCTCCCGTACGACGAGCGGAGCGTCTCGAACTCCTCCCGTACCGAGAATCCCGTGTCGATGAGATCCATCCCGCAGAGTTTCGCGACGCCGCGGTAGAGCGGGTAGGCGGCGATCGCCGCCGGCCTGAGCATCGTGCGCTCCTGGAGCGTTTCGATATGCGGCATCCGCGAGATGCCGCGCATGAGGACCGCGTTGGCCTTCGGCTCGCCGCGGAGGACGCCGTTACACTGCTCGACGAGCTTCGCGATGACACCGGCCGTCCGCTTGGCCTCGGGCACGCGGGCCACGGGGGGGAGCGGCGCCTTGCCCGTGAGCTGCGGGTCCGTCTCCTCGACCTCGGGGGAGAGCCGTATGCCGCGAAGGACGACGCCGAAGCGGTACTCGCGCACGGGCATGATGATGACCTTGACGCCATCGATCTCCCCGATGGCGTCCTGGAGCTTCGCGCAGATGCGGATGCATTCCTCGTGGGGAATGCGCCCCGCCCTTCGGTCGGTGAGGATGCCCCCCGCGTCCACCGTGGCGAAGTTGCCGCGGATCGCGATGTCGTCCTTCTCGAGCTCGTACCCCGTCCCGAGCACCTCGAGCACGCCGCGCCCGACGTCGTTTTCCGGCGCCAGCGGATCGTACCCGAAAAGCGCGAAGTGCGCGGGCCCGCTCCCCGGCGTGATGCCCAAGGAGATCGGCTGGCTCCTCCCGCAGAGCCCCTCGCGCGCGAGCCTGTCGAGATTGGGCTTTCGCGCGGCGTCGAGCGCCGTTTTCGGGAAGCCGGCGGCGCGGATGTCGCCGAGCCCGTCCATGATGAGAAAGACGATTTTCGCGTCGTTACGCCGCAGGAGATGACGCAACATTGAGCGCTCCTTTGTGGAATTCTACGGGCGGATGGTAGCATGGGAGGCCGGAGGCATGAAGGAATATATTTTTGGCACATCACGGCTAGACGCCCTGTTTGACAAAGCGGTATAATCTGGTTTACCATGTGGCGGGTATCGGTTCCCGACACACACTCGTCGAAAGGAGAAATGTATGGTCGTCAATTGCTTGAAGGTCAGCGCGGACCGGTCGCATTTTGTCCGCCGCGCCCTTCCGGGCGCGCTCACCGCGCTTACGATCGCGGTCTTCTGCCTCGCGGGATGCGGAAAGGGAGGGGGCGGGGATGCCGGCGCCATCGCGGGCAAAGAGCCCATCAAGAAGATCGTCAAGGTCGAAAGCAACGTGGATGCGCTGAGGGCATGGTCGATGAACGGAGCCAAGGCGTCGGTTCTCATACATATCGATCCGTCGGACGCCATGACCGTATTCCCGTCGTCCGTGATGGATGACATGAAGACGGCGGCGTTACAGCTCAGAAAACGCAACGTAACCAGCCTCGAGAAGCTCGGCCCGATGCTCGAACGCGGCGGCACCGTGGACCTCGGGTTCATGGCGGGAATGTTCAAGCGCGTGATCTGGGTCGTGCCCACGAACAAGCATGTCGGTGCGGTCTCGGCCGACGATTACCGGAACTTTCTCGTCGCCAAGAGGGGATTTCCCGTGGGCTCCGTCCAGGATTTGTTTGCCGACGGGAAGGTGATCACGGGGGCCATCGCGGGCGTACCCCTCGTGATCACGAGCCTCGCCGACCTCGCGCTCGCACCTGGGGAAACCGCCATCATCGACATCAACCTCTACTATTTCCCGGCGCTGAAGGTCGAGGACTCCTCGTACCGCACGGGCACGAAAACGCTCCTCCAATTCCTCCGGGACCTCGAAGCGCGGAACGTAAAAGCGAATCTCGTCACCGTGAATCTCTCGACGCAGAACAACACGGTCCCGATGGATCTCAGGTACTATGGCGGCGTCATCAGCGAGGCGCTCGCCAGTCCCGCCGGTCTCAACGGCCCGATGCCGGCGAAGTGGCAGAGCATGATTCAGGCGGAGGACTCCCTCGCGGCCAAGCACTACGCGGCCGCCGCGGCGATCTACGGCGAGCTCACGAAAACCGTGAAGGACGACGCGGGTCTCTATT
>DATCCP010000337.1:0-13213 GCA_036511215.1 Candidatus Krumholzibacteriaceae bacterium | reverse complement strand
GTAGAAGAGCTTCTCGCGGCGCGGCGAGAGGGCGCCGTTCTTGAGCGCGGTCGAATAGATGCCCGTCCCGAGCGGCTTCGTGAGAATGAGGACGTCGCCGTTCCGTGCGCCCTCCTTGCGGAGAATGCGGTCCGGATGGATGAGCCCGGTGACGGAGAGCCCGTACGTGAGCTCGGAGCCGCGGATCGTGTGCCCCCCGACGATCACCGCCCCCGCCTCGTTCACCTTGTCGGCGCCTCCGCGCAGCAGCTCGCCGAGCACCTCCATCGGGAGGTTCCCCTCGGGAAACGTGACGATATTGAGCGCGGCGATCGGCCGCCCCCCCATCGCGTAGATGTCGCTCAGGGCGTTCGCCGCCGCCACCTGCCCGAAAACGTATGGATCGTCCACGATCGCCGGGAAAAAATCGACGGTCAGAACGAGCGCCGCGTCGTCCGTGACGCGCATGACGCCGCTGTCATCCGCCTGGTTGTATCCGACGATCAGGTCAGGATGCCACTGCGGGGGCAAGGTTTTGAGCACCGGCCACAACTCCGTTGGGCTGAGCTTTGCCGCTCAACCGGCGCAGGACGCCATGGCGGTCAGGCGCAACTTCTTTTTCACGTTTCCATTCTCCCCAAGAAGGTTCTATTCACCGGGTCCTCAGCGGACCTCGCGTATCGCGCTCACGGGACAAGCCTCGACGCACACGCCGCAGCCCGTGCAGAGGTCGACATCGATGACGTAAATCTCCGTGCCTTCGCTTATGACTTCCATCGGACACACCGGCTGGCAGGCTCCGCAGCAGATGCATTCGGTCGTTATCTTGTGGACCATACTCCCCTCCGTACGATCTAAGGCGTTTATCTCATATACATATCCGCGGGGCACCGGAGCGTCAATCACAATATTCATCGGTCTTGGGCCCTACCGTCCCGCGGGCGCCTCGGGCACGAGGCGAAGGACGACGGCGCGATCCCAGGCCATGACGGCTCCGATCGCTTTGTTCACGTCGTCGGCCGTCACGGCGCCGATGAGGGCATTCATCGAATGAAACGCGCCGCCTTCGCCGAGGAGCACGTCGAATCCGAGCGCGTAGGCCTCGTTGATGCTCGAAAGGCCGCTTCTCGCGCGTTTGCCGAGAAGACGGCTCTTCGCGATCTCGACTTCGTTCGCGTCGGGAGCGCGCTCCCGCAAGCCCCGAACTTCGCGCTCGAGCGACCCGCGGGCCTCCTCGAGCTTCGGGGCGCCCGTGCCGAGATAGGCCATGAGCACGACGCCCCCGGGGAGCGGCGTGCCGCCGCATTCAATGGAATATGACAGCCCCTGCTTCTCCCTCATCTCGAGCTGCATGCGGCGGGAGAGAACCTCGGCCGCGACGAGGAGCGAGGCGGTCCCTGCCGGGGTCGGGCACCTCCCGAGCCAGCCCGCGGCGATGTAGGCGCCTTCCTTGCGTATCCCCTTCTCGATGGAGGCGGCCTTCACCGAATCGGGGAGCGGCGGGCATTCTATAGCCGGGCCAGCCGGGAGTTTGCCGAGAAGCGTTTTCAGGATCTCGCATCCGCGCTCGGGCGTTTCGGGAGAGACGAGCGTGGCGATCGTGTTCCCGCCAGTAAAGAGCCGTGCCCTGAGCGTCTGAAGATTCTCGAGTGGAACGCGCATCATCGCTCCGGGAGAGGGAAAAAGCGGCGCCCCGTACGGGTGACTCCCGAAAAGCGCCGCCATCATCGCGTTCCGCATCGTGTAATAGGGCGAAGCTGAACGCATCCCGACCTCGCGCGCAAGGGACGCCTTGGCCGCGTCCAGATCTTTGTCCGTCATGCCGGAGTCGACGAGGAGACGAATGAGGAGGGTCGCGGCCTCTGCGAAGGACTCTGCGGGAGCCTCGAGGCGGATAAAGGCATAGGACGGATTGAGAAGGTAATCGTCCTGCGGCACATAGGGATTGTCGCCATACGCGACCCGGGCGCCGAGGGAGTCGAGTCTTTCCGAGAGGGCGCGTCCGGCGGCCGATGACTCGAGGAGCGTGACGAGGAGCTCGGGAAGGCCCGAGGGCGCCTCCACCTCGCTGCATGCCCTTCCTCTGAACATGAGATGGAGCGCCGCGACGGGAGAGCCCGGCCTCGAAACCGCCCCGGCGACGCAGCCGTTCGGAAGCGTCACGATCGCCGGTGCGCGGGATTCCCCGGTCGGCGCAACAGGCTCGGGCCCCTTCTGTATCAGACAGGCGTTGAACTTCATGGGGCTCAATACGCGTTTGAGGAGCCGCACGCAATCCTTCGCCGTCACCGAATTCACGGCGCTGCACTGCGAAAGATACCGATCGCCGTAAAGCGCGATCGGCTCGCCGTGCATCATGACGTAGAAATGGTACATCTCCCGGTCGAACATCTCCCCCGAGAGAAACGAAACGCGCGCAGCCTCGAGCTCCCTCTCGGTCGGCGCCCAGCCCGCGAGGCTCTCGAGAGCCGCGGGAATCTTCGTGTAGGCGGCGCTCGCGACCTCCGCGTCATCGACGTGGATTCTGAGGGCGGAGAAGCCGCGATAGATCTCGAGACTCACGTCAGGCGGGGGCAAGGAGAGCGCGACGAGCTTCTTCGCAAGGGGCGATGCGTCCTCCTCGAGCATCTTCGAGACGAGAAGCGAGGTGGGGAACGCCTTGTCGTCGACCGTGGGGAACGGAACGATCATGTCGAAGCCCGGCGTCCCGGCGGGATCGGCGCCCACCGTGACCTCGTCGCTCCACACGGGAACGGAGGACTCGCCGCGGCCGGGTCCAACCCGGTCCGCGGGGAAATACTCGACGACGAGCCGCCGCGCCGTCCTGGGATCGAAGGCTCCCGTGATCACGATTCTCATGTTCGACGGCCGGTAGTACCTGCGGCAGAACGCCTTCAGGGCGGCTTCGCCCATCGTCTCGACCGTCGCGGGGTAGCCGATGACGGGCTCCGTGAGCGCGCTTCCCCGGTAGAGGACACGGTCGACCGCGCGGTCGCGCGCCGCACGGGGATCGTCCGTCTCGCGGCGGATTTCCTCGAGGATCACCTTGCGCTCCTTCTCGAGCTCCTGCGGAGTGAAGATCGAATGGAGGAGCATCTGGGAAAGGATCTCCACGCCCTTCTCGAGCTCGGCGGAGGGAACGAGGAGGAAGTAAACGGTCGTCTCCTTGCGCGTGAAGGCATTGAGGAAGCCGCCCACGTCGTCCACCCACCCGCTGATCTCCTCGCGACTGTAGCGCTCCGATCCGTCGAAGGCCATGTGCTCCATGAAGTGCGAGGCGCCCCTCGTTTCGCTCGTCTCGCAGCTCGATCCCACGTGAACCGCGACCGTGACGCAGACGACGTCGCTTCCCTCACGCGGGTCGAGCACGATCTCGGGGCCGTTCTCGACCTCCACGACCGTTCTCGCCGCTGGTCTGACGGCTGAGCCGGCGCGGGCGGCCTCACACGCCGGCGCCGCGAGAACGAGAACGCCGAGAGCGACCGCGGCGAGCGGGATGATTCCGCTCCCAACACGGACGCGCCTCCTAAGTCTTCGAAACGAGAACCGTGCATGGATCGGGTCTGTCGACATTATGAGCCCCCTGTAGCCGGCGTCTATTTCAAGATATCGATCGCCCTGCCGTAGATGGCTTCGGCTGCCCCGGCGAGGGCCTCCGAGAGGGTCGGATGCGGAAAGATCGACCCGGCGAACTCATCGGCTGTGAGTCCCCGGTCGAGCGCGATGATCGCGGGAGCGAGGAGCTCCGTCGCGTGCGGTCCGATGATGTGGATCCCGAGGAGCTTCTTGTCGCTCTCGCGCGCGACCCACTTCACAAATCCGTCCTCCTCGCCGAGCCCCTTCGCCTTGCCGTTCGCCGCAAAGGGGAATCGCGAGGCCACGACCCTGATCCCTTTCGCGCGCGCCTCATCCTCCGTCATCCCGACGCGGGATATCTCGGGCAAGGTGTAGATGGTCGATGGAATCGTGTCGTAGCGCATCTCGCGGGAGCCGCCGAGCGCGTTCTCGGCGGCAATGGTCCCCTCGCGTGTCGCAACGTGGGCGAGAAGCGCGCCCCCCACGACGTCCCCCGCCGCGTACACGCCGGAAACCGATGTCTCCATCCTGCTGTTGACTTTGATGCCCGCGCGCTCGGCCTCGATTCCCGCCGCCTCCACCCCCGCGCCCGCGAAATACGGGCGCCTTCCGACCGAGACGAGCGCCGCCTCGGCGACGATCTCGGAGCCGTTGTCGAGGCTCGCGACGACGGTGCCTCCTTCGGAGCGCGCCGACGTCACCTTTGCGCCGAGGTGGAGATCGATGCCCTTCTTGCGGAACAGCATCTGAAGCGTTCTCGAGATCTGCGCGTCTTCCGTCGCGACGAGCCCCGGAAGCATCTCGACGATCGTGATCTTCGATCCGAATGCGTTGAAGATCGAGGCGAACTCGCAGCCGATCACACCGCCCCCGACGATGAGGAGACTCTTCGGGATACGACCGATATCGAGGATGTCCTTGCTGCTCAGAATATGCGTTCCGTCGAACGGCATGAAGGGGAGCGCGACCTCGGATGAGCCGGTCGCGATAATGATCTTCTTCGCCGTGACGGCGCCGACTCCCTCGACCTCGACCTCGGAGGCGCTCGTAAGACGCCCGGCGCCGCGCAGCACGTCGATCTTGCGCGCCTTGAAAATCTTCTCCACGCCGGAGACAAGCTCTTTCACGATCCGATTCTTGTTCGCGAAAAGGCTCCCGGGCTCGATCGCCATCGAGTCCCCGGCGATCCCGCGGCCCTTTCCCTCGCGCACGCGCTCGATGAGGTGCGCCGCGCCCTGAAGCGCCTTTGTCGGTATACAGCCCCAGTTCAGGCAGGTGCCGCCGAGCGATTCCTTCTCGACGACGCACACGCGGGCGCCGAGCTGCGCGGCGCGAATCGCCGCGGGGTATCCCGCGGGACCCCCACCGAGGACGAGACAATCATATTCGCGCGCCACTCCGATACTCCCTCGCTAGAAGAAGCGTTCAGCCTTGCCCTTGAGGAGCTTTGCCTGCGAGCGGTTCAATCGAACCTCGGTCTTGTCGGCATCCCCCAAGGTCATCATGAAGTTCCCTCCCGACCAGGGAACGACGTCCGCGATCTTGCGGATATTGACGAGGTAGTCGCCACCGAGGCGGATGAACATCGCCGGGTCGAGCTGGATCTCGACCTCGTCGAGATCGCGATAGTTGGTCGGGAACTTCCCGTCGTCCGTATGCGCCGTCACGCGGGAGCCCTCGCGATGGAGCATCGCGACGCGTTCGACGTCGACGAGGACGGGCTCTTCCCCACTGCGGACGACGATGCGCGGGAGAAAGCTCGTCCCGATGCGGATGCTCCCGGCGAGCGCCCTCAGCCGCTGCGCGAACTCCTCGCGCTTCGGCATCGCGTGCCGCGCCCGCTCGAGCGCCTCGCCGAGACGCGTGCGGTCGATGGGCTTGAGGAGATAATCGAGGGCGTTGACCTCGAACGCCTTGATCGCGTACTGGTCGTAGGCCGTCGCGAAAATGATAAGGGGAAGCGAGCCCGCATCGAGAAGCTCCGAGACGACCTGGAAGCCGTTCATCTCGGGCATCTGGATGTCCAGAAACACGAGGTCGGGCTTTTTCTCGCGCACGAGGGTGACCGCCTCGCGGCCCCCCGAGGCCTCGGCGACGATCTCCACGTCCTTCTCATGCGAAAGGAGAAAGCGCATTTCGTCGCGCGCGAGCTTCTCGTCATCGACGATGATCACTTTGATTGACACGAATCCACCATCCTTGGGTCCGCGCTCAGCGTGAGGCGCACGATGGCGCCCCCCTCCGCGCGCGGCGTGATCGTGAGGCTTCCTAAGCCGCACGAGTAGATATTTACACGTTCGATCACGTTTCTGAGGCCGAGCCCCCGCGACGTGAGATCATCGAGCCGGCAGTCGGCGAATGGGGGGCCGTCGTTCTCGATCTCGATATCGACCCCTTTGCCCGTGCGCCTCGCGCCGATCTTGATGAGGCCGCCGTCGACTCTCCGGGATATCCCGTGTTTGATGGCGTTCTCGACGAGCGGCTGAAGGATCATGACCGGCACCTGCACGTCGAGCGCGTCCGGGGCGATGTCCTTGACGACGACGAGGCGCTCGTCGCCGAAGCGCACCCGCTCGATCGACAGGTAATCATCGAGAAAAGCGATCTCGTCCCGGAGCGAGTGCGTCTCCCCCGACTCGTCGAGCGACTTGCGGAATATCGAGGCGAGCTGCCGCGTCATCTCGCGCGCCTTCTCGGCGTCCGTGCGGATGAGGGCCGAGATGGAGTTGAGCGTGTTGAAGAGAAAATGCGGATTGATCTGGCTCCGCAGCGTCGCGATCCGGGCGTGGATCAGCTGCCGCTCCTCCTCGCGCAGGAGAATCTCCAGACGGGCGCCATTCGCCATCTTGAGCGCGATACCGAGCGCATAAACGAGGACGCCGAGATCGAGCGCGACGAAAACATGCGCCGAGGGGAGATACCCGTAGAGGCCGCGGTCCAGGTACCGCCGCAGGAGACCGTAGCGGGCGGCGGCGAAGACGAGACACACCGCGAACGGGATAAAATTCGGGTCGAGACGCCGCCGCGCGAGCCGGTCCAGGAAGTTGTAGATAATGGAGAGCGGGTTGAGCGAGAAATTCCATATCTCGCCTCTCGCATGGAGAATCGTGACGAGGGCCCCGCTTACGAATCCCGCCGTCACGTAGAAGGGGAGAGCGACTCTCTCGCCGAAGAGGTAGCAGGCGGCGCCGATCGCGGCCCCGACCCCCGTCCCCACCCAGACGCCGCCCAGGAAGCCGGCCAGAAGCGCCCCCTCGAGCGAGAGGTCGAGGGCGCCCTGGTGTGTGAACTTCCGCGCGACGACACCAACGATAAAGATTACCGACAGCAGCGCGATCATGCGCAGCCGGCTGACCATGGAGACGGACACGCGCATCAGAAAGTCGTTTACGAACCGGAAACTGAGAACGAGGCTCGCGATCCCCGCCATGACGGCGACGCGCAAGAGAAGGTTGATGAGGAGCAGTTGTTCCGTGCTGAGCTTGAGCGACATGGCGTTCACCTAGAGCCTTTGGCTCATGATCTCCTTGATCTTGTCGTCGATGTTGCGCATGGAGCGGAGGCCGACCTCCCTGTCGTAGATGCTCCCGTCCCTGAGGAGTATGTACGTCGTCGGAAGCCGCCGGAAACCGCCGAAGCGCGCGGCGATCTCGTCGCCGTTGTAGTACACGGGAAACCGGATCGAGTTCTTCCGCACGAAGCCCTGGAGCGCCGTCTTCCCGTCCTTGTCCGTGAATACTCCGAGAACGGCGAACTGGTAGCGCTGGAGCTTGGCTTGGAGCTCGTTGAGCGCCGAGACCTGGCTCGCGCATTCTTTGTTCCAGGTGGCGAGGAAGCTGATGATGACGATGTTTCCCCTCAGGCTCGAAAGCTGCACGGCGGTTCCGTCGAGCGCCTTGAGCTCGACGTCCGGCGCCGATGTGTAGCTCGTGATCGTGACGTTCGGCGGGCTCTCGGACTGCTGCGGGGGCGCCTGTTTCGCCTCTTCCTTTTTCTTCACGCAGCCCGCGACGATGAGCGCGAGCGCGGCGACGGCGACGAGCGCCGCGCGGACGGGCCGGCGACGATATGTTGGCACCACTACTCCCTCCTCATTTCTTTCTGATGAGCACTCCCGCGATCGTGTTCTTCTGAATCTCCTTCGTTCCCTCGTAGATCTCGGTGATCTTGGCGTCGCGGTAATACCGCTCGACCTCGTTCTCGAGGATGTAGCCGTAGCCGCCAAGGATCTGCACGGCCTCGTCTGTGACGAGCACGGCTGTGCGCCCCGCGTAGAGCTTGGCCATGGAAGTGAGCTTCGGATCGATCCTCCCCTGGTCGAAGTTCCACGCCGCCTTGTGCGTGAGGAGCCGCGCAGCCTCGATCCAGGTGGCCATGTCGGCGAGCTTGTGCTGCGTCGCCTGGAAATCGGCGAGACGCTGCCCGAACTGCTGGCGCTGCTTCGAATAGTCGAGCGCCCGGTCGAAGGCGCCCTGCGCGATCCCGACCGCGGTCGAGGCGATCTCGGCGCGGCTCTCGTCGAAGAACTCGAGAACCTGGTAGAAGCCCCTCCCCTCCTGGCCGATGAGATTCTCGAGCGGCACCTTGACGCCGCTGAACGACACCTCGGCGGTCGAGGTCATGCGGATTCCCATCTTGTCGCCGACCTCGGTCGCCTCCAGCCCCGGCACACCTTTCGGAACGAGGATAAGGGATTGCCCCCGATACGTGGGCTGCGCCGCAAGATCGCTCTGGCAGAGCACGATGTAAAAATCGGCGATCGTCCCGTTCGTGATGAACGTCTTCGTGCCGTTGATGAGCCACCCGTCCTTCTCCTTGACGGCGGAGGTATCCATCGCCGTGATGTCGCTCCCGTGGTTCGGCTCCGTGAAGCAGCCCGACGATATCATGGCGCCCGAGGCGACGCCGCCAAGATATTTCGCCTTCTGCTCCTGCGATCCATGCCGCATGATGATCTCGGAGGCGAAGTCGCTCAGGGCGAGCGCCGTCCCGAATCCCGAGTCCCTGCGGCAGAACTCCTCGACGACGAGCGCGTTCTCGAGGACGCCGAGCCCCTGTCCGCCGAACTCCTCGGGAAAATGGAGCCCCACGAACCCGAGCTCGCACGCCTTTTTCCAGATCGAGCGCGGGAAGGAATGTTCCTTGTCGTGCTTGATCGCGAGATCCTTGTCGAATTCACCCTCGGCGAACTCCCGCGCCGCCTGCTTGATATCCTTCTGCTCCTTGGTCAGTTCGAAATCCATGCTCTCCTCCACGGGGCTAACGGCCGGACTTCTCCTTCAGGGCATCGATGATCTTGAACATGTCCTCGACGACGCCGTAGTCGGCGGCGCGGAAGATCGGCGCCTTCGAATCCCGGTTGACGGCGATGAAGACCCCCGATCCCTTTATACCCGCCAGATGCTGAAACGCGCCGCTGATTCCCATCGCGAGGTAGACCTTCGGTTTCACGGTCCGTCCCGAGGTCCCGACCTGGCGCTCCTTCGCGAGCCACTTCTTGTCGACGACGGGGCGCGAGCACGAGAGAACGGCGCCGAGCTTCGCGGCGAGCTCCTCGGCCTTCGGGATGTTCTCGGGGTCCTTGATCCCGCGGCCGATCGATAGGAGAAACGGCGCCTGCGAGATGTCGATCGCGCCGGCGGCCGCCTCCCGGTAGCCGAGAAACTCCGTCCTGAACGGGGCGCCGAAGGCGGGCGGCGGAACGTCGCGGATCGCACCCGCGCGGGCCCCCTCGGCCGCCGGGGCGTAGCTCCCGCCTCTCACCGTGATGAGGTAGCCGCCCGATGAGCCGAGGGCGAGCCGCGAGTTGATCTTCCCGTTGTAGATGCTCCGCACGACGACGAAGTTCAGATTGTCCATTTCGACCTTGACGCAGTCGGTCGCGCATGGGCGCCCGGTCTCGACAGAGAGCCTCGGGAACAGCTCCATGCCGAACGCCGAGTGCGGACAGAGGGTCACGAGCGGCGTTTCCTTCTCGATGAGATCCTTGAGCACCGCGGCGTACGTCTCGTAACGGAAATTCTCGAGCGCCTCGCTCTCGACGACGATCGTCTCGGGGAGATACTTCGAGAGGGTCAGGGCGAAGTGCCGCACGTTGTGCCCGATGACGACCGCGGCCGGCTCGAGACCGAACGCGCATTCCAGCTCGCGCGCGAGCGTGACGAGCTCGAACGTCGCATCCCTGATCGCGCCCTGCCGGTGCTCGACGACGACGAAGACCTTCGCCATTTACGCCACCCCCCCTCTCTCCCGGATGATATCGAGAATCTTCTGGGCGACCTCCGCGGGCGTGCCCCTGATCATCTCGGCCTCCGTGCCCGCAGGGGGCACGGCGAGCCCGATCTCGCGGAGCATGTTCGCGCTCTCGCCGACCTCGCCGGCGGCGAGCCCCACCGCCGCGAGATCGAGGACCGGGATGGCCTTTGAGCGTACCTTCCGTATTCCCATGATTGAAACGTAGCGGGGCTCGTTGATGCCGGTCTGAATCGCGAGCACCGCGGGAAGCGCGAGCCTGAGGGTCTCCTCGAGCCCGCCCTCGAGCTCCCGCGTCACGGCGACCTTCGCGCCCTCAAGGGAGATCGATGTGACGAGCGTCGCATGGGTCCATCCGAGGTATCCGGCGAGCACGGGAGCCACCATTCCGAAGCCGTCGTCCCCCGCCTGCACGCCGGCGAGCACGAGATCATATGAGCCCTTCGCGACGACACCGCGAAGCCCTTTCGCGATTCCGTACGGATCCGAGCCCTTGAAGGGAGCGGCCTCCACCATGATCGCCTCATCGGCGCCCATGGCGAGGCAGCGCCTGAGAACGTCCTCGCTGTCCGCGGAGCCGATGGTCGCCACGGTCACCCGGCCGCCAAGCGTCTCCTTGATCCGGATCGCCTCCTCGACGGCGTAGTTGTCCCACTCGTTGATGCCGAATGCGAGGTCCTCCTCCTTGATGCCCCTGCCATCGGGTCTGAGGACTACCTCCGCGTCGGCGGTGTCGGGAACCTTCTTCACGCACACGAGAATTTCCACCCGAGACCCCTTTCTCAGCCGGCGCTCCGGCGCTCGAGGCTTTCGGCCACGAGCTCTGTGAGATCCTTGACGACGACCGTGCCCTCGAACCCGGCCGTCTTGACCGCGTCATCGAGGTTCGTGAAGCAGAAGGGACACGCGGTGACGATCGTCCCGGCGCCTGTCGCCGCCGCCTCGCGAACGCGGATCTCGGCGATCTTCTCCCCTTCCCCCGCCTCGATCCACATCCTCCCGCCCCCGCCGCCGCAGCAGAGGCTCCGCTCCCGCGAGCGCTTCATCTCGACAAGGCGCACGCCGGGGATCGATTTCAACACGTTCCGCGGAGCGTCGTAGACGCCGTTGCGCCTCCCGAGGAAGCAGGGGTCGTGGTAGGTGACGGTGCGCTCCCCGCAACTGTCGAGGTGGACTGCGCCCGACGAGATGAGCTCCTCGAGCACCTGGGAGACGTGCCGGACGGTGCGCCCTCCCATGGGCGGCGCCATTCGGCGATACTCATTTGAAAATGTATGGAAGCCGTGCGGGCACGGCGTGACGATTTCCCTGACACCGTAACGCGCGAACGCGTCCAGGTTCTGCCCGGCGAGCTCCGTGAAGAGACCGTCCTCCCCGACGCCCCGGACGAACTCGCTGCAGCAGACCTCGTCCTTCCCGAGGACGCCGAATCCGTAGCCGGCCGCTTTGAAGATCGCAACGGCCGCGCGCGGCACCTCCTGGAGCCTCGAGTCGTACGCGAAGGTGCACCCGACGTAGAAACAGCGCGAGTCGGCGACCCCTTCCTGCAAGAGGGGCACGTCGAGCCCCGTCGCCCAGTCCATGCGCTTGCCCTTTGCACCCTGCCATGGATTCTTGAACTTGTAGACGGACTCGAGCATCTCCTGGACGTTGACCGGAACGTCCTCGCCTCCCTCGACGCGCGCCGTCCGGATCTCGCGAATGACGTCCATCGGGCTTATCGCGACGGGGCATTCCCGATAGCAGTGACTGCACGTCGTGCAGAACCAGACCGGATCTCCCTCGACCGCCCGGGCCTTCGGAAGCGAGGCGTCCCCGGCGCGCCCCGGCAGAAAGCCGAACCCGCTCTTCCGACGCACGAAGCGCCCCACCTCGTCGATCACCGCGCGCGGCTTGAGGGTCTCCCGTGCGATGCTCGACGGGCAGACGACGGTGCACCGGTTGCACTGCGTGCACGCATCGAGCATGATGAGCTGGCGGAAGCTGAAGTCGCTCTTCAACGCCTCGCGCTCCTCGAGCGTGAGGAACGGATTGAACCCCATCCCCTCGAGCGTCACGTTGACGGGCGCCGCGAAGACGTGGATGAACTTGGAGAACGGGAAGTAGGCGATGAAGAAGAGGCTCGAGAGCGAGTGCACCCACCACGTGAGCCTGTGCGCGAGGCGCGCCCCGGGGACGGAGAGGCCCGAGACCGAGGCGATCCACTGCCCGACCGGCGACGGCTCGTGCCATTGAAGCGTCTGCGCGCGGAGCCTGAACCCCTCGACCATGAACCCGGTGAGCGCGATGAAGAAGAGGAGAATGAGAACGACGTGATCGCGAACGACCGTTACCATCCGCTCACGCTTGAAGACGTACCGGCGGAGATACGCGAGTGCTATTCCTGCCATGAGGGCGGCGCCCGCCATGTCGAGCACGAATGCGTAGACAAGATAGAGGCCGCCCCTGAGGTAAGAGATTATCCAGTGGTCGACCGTCGAAAGGGCCGTTCCGAGGAAGAGAACGATGAATCCCCACATGATGCAAATATGGGTGATCCCGCCGAGAGGATCCCCTTTGAAAATCGAGGCGTTGAGGAAGATGCGCTGGAGGACGAGCTTCCAGTCGAAGGAGCCGCCGCGCTTCTCGAGCCAGCCCGAACGCCAGAGCCTCCAGCGCCGGGCGAGACCGTACAGGAAGATCGCGGTGGCGAGGCCCGCAAGTGAATAGAAAATATAATGATAGCCTATATTCCAAAAAACTTCGCGGTAGGGCTGCATCCATACCCCCTGCTCGGGTGAACGGGGGGCATTCTAACAAAAGCGTATCCGCAAAATCAATCATATACTTGCGGCGCTCCGGGCCGCCGCCCGCACGAGCGCCGGATTCCCCCCGAGGAACCCCTCGCGGGGGTCGGGAAATCGGATGAACGTCTCATTTCGTGACCGCTGTCGCCGCATCTGGAACGGTACTTGCGAAAGGGGCAATTCGGGGGGTCGGTACATGAAGATTCACGTCCTGACATACGCAATTCTCCTCGTGCTCGTCTCGAGCATCGCCGCCGAGGCGCAGCCGCAGACCGATCCACGCTCGATGGCGGAGGCGCTCTTCGTCGACGCTCAGAAGGCCCTTTCGCGCGGGGATTCGGAGGGCGCCGAAACGATCCTCAAGGAGGCGCTCACGAAGGACCCGTCATTCACCTCGGCGATCTGGCAACTCGCCCAAATATACGAATCGCGGGGAGAGCTCGACTACGCCCGCGAGCTTTTCATCCGCGGTCTGCAGCTGGATCCGGGGGCGTCATGGGCGCGGGAGCGGCTCGCGCGGGTCGAGGCTACGCTCGAGCGCACTACGCTCGCGGATGCACGCTCGTACATGGACTCGAAAGACTATGACAAGGCAATTCCGAAGCTCTCCTCGTACCTCG
>DATCCP010000336.1:0-8844 GCA_036511215.1 Candidatus Krumholzibacteriaceae bacterium | reverse complement strand
CGCCGACAACCAGACGAAGAACTCGGGGGGCGTCATCGGGGAGAAAGCGCTTGAATCTCTTTCCGACGAGGTCAAGAATGCGATCAAAGGAATGCCCGCAGGCGGGATCGCTCCGGTTACGAAGGAAACCCGTGGGCTCGGTATCATTAAGGTCCTCTCCTGGAACCCGGCGCGCCCATACTCGTACGACGAGGCGAAGAGCGAGCTCATGAATTTCCTCGAGCAGCAGAAGCTGGAGGAACGACTCACCGCCTACATCGAGAATCTCAAGAAGAAGTACTCCATCGTGATAAAGGGAGAATAGCCGGTTTGAGAATCGATCTCCTCCTCAAAGCCCTGTGCCTCACGAAGACGCGGAGCCAGGCGCACAAGGGGTGCGAGGCGGGGTGCATCTCGATCAACGGCAGAAAGGCGAAGCCGAGCGCGGAGGTCCGCGCCGGGGACGTCGTCGAGATACGGTATCCCCGGCGCGTGATGGCGGTCGAGATCGTCGACGTGCCCGCCGCTCAGGTCTCGCGCAAGGACTGCGGGCGGTTCTATCGCCTCCTCCGCGAATCTCCGATGGAGATCGAC
Source organism: Candidatus Krumholzibacteriaceae bacterium (assembly GCA_036511215.1). Classification (GTDB taxonomy): domain Bacteria; phylum Krumholzibacteriota; class Krumholzibacteriia; order Krumholzibacteriales; family Krumholzibacteriaceae; genus SSS58A. The sequence goes on along the minus strand of DATCCP010000336.1, from coordinate 8,271 downwards.
ACCGGCGAGGGATGGGATGTCTAAAGACAGGGTGCGCCTCGCGCTCACCGTCGGCGATCCCGGCGGCATCGGCCCCGAGATAACGGCTTCGCTGTTCGCCCGGCGCGCGCTTGTCGGCGCCGACCTATTCGTTATCGGCGCCTACGAGGTTCTCTCGAACTGGCTCGCGCCCGCCGCCTGCTCGGCGGCGCGCGTGATACCGCACGCCGAGGCCGCGAGCGTCGCCCTTCCCGATTCCTTCCCCGTGTTCATCGATACCGGCGTCGACGCGAAGTACCCGCGCGGACGAGCGACGGCCGAGGGGGGCCGCGCGTCCGGGCTCGCGATCGAGGCGGCCGCCGTTCTCGCGAAACGCGGGCTCGTCGAGGGCATCGTCACGGGGCCCGTCTCCAAGGCGGCGCTCGCCATGGCCGGCTTCGCCGAGAAGAGCCACACCTCCATGCTCGCGCGTCTGTTCGACGCTCCCGATTGCCAGATGATGATGGTCTCGGGCGCCCTGCGCATCGTGATTCTCACGAAGGATATTCCTCTGCGCGACGTGCCGGAGGCGGTGACCGCCGACGCAATCGCCGCGGGCGTGCGCGTCACGGCGGCCGCGCTCGCCGAGTTCTGGCGCGTCGCGAGGCCGCGCATCGCGGTCGCCGCGCTCAATCCCCACGGGGGGGACGGCGGCGTCCTCGGAGACGAGGAGCGCCGCGTCGTGGCGCCGGCGCTCGAGGTGCTGCGCGGGGAGGGATACCTCATCGAGGGGCCGTTCAGCGCGGATACATTGTTTTACAATTGGGCGGACAAGGGGTACGATGCCTTCGTCGCCCTGTACCACGACCAGGGGATGATACCGTTCAAGCTGTCGGGGTTCGAGCGGGGCGTCAACGTGACGATCGGACTTCCGGTCGTGCGGACGTCCGTGTGCCACGGCACCGCCTACGACATCGTCGGGAACGGCTCCGCCTCGACGGGGAGCCTCGAGAGCGCGTTCGAGCTCGCGGTCGAATGCTGCCTCGCGCGGAGGGCGTCTCACCGCGCGAAGAAGACGTGACATGGAGCAGGATCAGAGAATAATCGTCGGCGTCTACCACCTCTCGAAAACCTTCGGCAGGCATTTCAGCCTCAACGACATCAATCTCCAGGTGGCCAACGGCGAGTTCGTTTTTCTCGTCGGCCCGAGCGGCGCGGGGAAGAGCACGCTCCTGCGCATGGTGTACATGGACGATTCTCCGAGCTCGGGGCAGGTCGTCGTCGGCCCGTACGTCTCGACGAGAATTAAACGGAACACGATCCCGGAGCTCAGACGCAAGATCGGAATCGTCTTTCAGGATTTTCGGCTCCTCGACGACAAGACCGTCTTCGAGAACGTCGCGCTCGCGCTCAAGGTGGCGGGCGTCGGCCTTACCGATATCAAGCACCAGGTGACCGACATCCTCATGCGGGTCGGGCTCTATCACAAACGGCACGATTTCCCGCACGAGCTCTCGGGCGGCGAGCAGCAGCGCGTCGCGATCGCGCGCGCGGTCGCCAACCGTCCCTCCGTGCTCCTGGCCGACGAGCCGACGGGAAACCTCGACCCCGTCGTGACGAAGAGCATTCTCGAGCTCCTCTTCAAGATCAACGCGGGGGGCACGGCGGTGCTCATGGCGACGCACGACCTCGATCTCGTGAAGAGCTTCGGGCAGCGGATCATCTACCTCGAGGGGGGCCGCGTCGTGAAGGACAAGGACATGATCTTCGTCGGCGACCTCCGCGAGAAGCTCGCGGACTCCCCCGTGAGCGAGAAGGCGGACCGCCTCGAGGATCACGATATCACGGGGGAAGGGGGGCGGCGCCCGTGAATTTGAACGCGTTTCGCTACGTGATCGACGAGTCGATGACGATGATCTCGCGGCGGAAAGCGGGGAACGCGATATCGATCTTGATCATGGGCCTGAGCCTCCTCATCCTTGGCGTCTTTCTCCTCGTCACGCTCAACGTGCAGGCGGTCATCGACAGGGCGAGCGAGGAGATGCGGGTCTACGTCTATCTCAAGGACGGCACGCCCGCCGCGGTATCGCGCGATATCCAGATGAAGCTCCTCGCTCTCAAGGGGGTCGAGGAGGTCGTCTTCGTTTCGCGGGACGAGGCGCTCTCCACCTTTCGCCAGACGCTCGGAGACAACAAGGACATGCTCGGCGCCCTCGAGAGCAATCCGCTCCCCGACGCGTACCGGCTCAAGATCAAGACCGAGTACATCCGCTCCGAATATATGGAGCAACTCTCCGGCGATGTGGGGAAATGGCCGGGCATCGAGGAAGTCCGCTACGGCGAGCAGTGGCTCGGGCGCGGGGAGAGGCTCGTCAAGGGATTCTACATCACCGATCTCGCGATCGGGCTCATCATCTTTTTCTCGGTGATTTTCGTTATCGCCAATACCGTCCGCCTCACCGTGCTCTCGAGGCAGAAGACGATCGAGGTGGCGAAGCTCGTCGGGGCGACGAACGCGTACATCCGGATACCGTTTCTCGTCGAGGGCGCGCTCCAGGGCGCTGTGGCGGCGCTGCTTGCGGTCGGGCTCCTCGCCGTGATCCATTTCTTCGCGAAGCGGTATCTCCCCGGGGTCCTGTTCATGCGGGGGGAGGCCGTGGCCGGGTTCGTCCTCTTCTGCGCCCTGCTCGGCGCGCTCGGGAGCTACGGGGCGATGAGGCGCTTCCTCAAAGTCTAGCGGTGTCGAATCGGGGTCTGAACATGCTTCTCAATCGTGTCCGGAGGATTCTCGCCGTGTCTGCGGCGGCTCTCTGCCTCTTGGGCGTCGCGGCCGCCGCGCAGGAGCAGCAGGGGGATCTCGAGGCGCGACTCAAAGCGAAGGACACGGAGCTCCAGAAGCTTCGCGAGGAGATCGCCGATCAGCGCAAGAAGATCGACGAGGTCGAGAGGCGGGAGAAAGACATCACCGATTACATCGCGAAGCTCGACAGGGAAGAGTCCCTCACGCGGCGGTTCCTTGCGGGGATTTCGGAGAAGGAGGGACTGCTCGGCGAGCAGGTCGACGGGCTGCGCCGCGATCTCGGTAATAGCGAGAAGGTCTTCGACCGGCGCCGCGCCATTCTCGCGAGGCGCCTCCGGGAAATGTACAAGGACGGCGCCCAGTACCAGTGGCAGGAGCTCCTCCAGGCGAACGATTTCGGGGATCTGCTCCAGCGGTACAAATTCCTTTCGACCATCGCCGAGCGCGACGCGAACCTCGTCGAGGAGGTCCGCCAGCGCAAGACGGACATCGCGCACCGGGAGGCGAATCTCACCGAGGCGCTCGCCCAGGCGACCTCGGCTCGGCGCGAGAAGGAGACGGAGCTCGCGCGCCTCAACGCGAACGAGCGGAAGCGCAGAAGCACGCTCGCCGACCTCAAAACGAGCAAGGGAAAATATCAGAAGCGGATCGACGAGCTCGCCCGCGCGGAGAGGCAGCTCCAGTCGATCATCGACGGCCTCGAGAAGAATCGCACGACGGGGGCCCCGCAGGCCTGGGAAGCGAACGCCGAGAAGGATTTCGCGGCGCTCAGGGGACGGATGGTCCCGCCCGTCGAGGGGACGCTCGTGCGCAGCTTCGGCGAGTCGAAGCACCCCGAGTTCGGGACGGTCACGTTCAATCCGGGCGTCGACATCGAGGCGCGCGCCGGCGCGCCCGTGCGCGCCGTCGCCAGGGGCAAGGTCGAATACGCGAGCCTGCTGCCCGGCTTCGGCAACTGCATCATCGTCGCGCACGGCCAGGGGTACTACACACTCTATGCCCACACGGCGAAGATTTTCGTCAAGCAGGGCGCGATGGTGACTGGGGGAGACGTCATCGCCGAGGCGGGGGGCGCCTCCGCCGATTCGGCGAGCCCGTTCCATTTCGAGATACGGAAATCCAAGAAGGCGCTCGATCCGGAGGATTGGCTCAAGAGATAGCTGGACCGCCCGGGAGAGGCGGCGCCGGCAAGGCAGGTCGATCATGGACATTCTCGCTGCGGCGGATAGAATCGCGAAGGCGCAGGGACGCGTCTGGCCGCGCCTCGAGAGGCTCGTCTCTTCGGGGAAGCTCCCGAGCGCCCTCATCTTCGCGGGGCCGGAGGGCGCGGGGAAGGAGCTCATGGCGGTGAAGCTCGCCGCGCTCCTCAACTGCGAGGTGGCCGGCGCCGGCGCGCGCGGCGGCCGGGGCGCCTCGTGCGTCGCGGGCGCGCGATGCCCCGCGTGCGCGAGGATCCGGACTCTCGAGCACCCGGATGTCCACATCATGTATCCGGTCCCCCACGGCGAGATGGACAAGGAGCTCCCCGAGGTTCTCGCGAGCAGGCGGGAGGATTTCTTCAACTACGGCGAGTCGGGGAACCGCGCGCGGAGCATCGGGATCGACATGATACGCCACGTCACCGAGGTGCTCTCCAAGCACCCGTTCGAGGGGCGGCGCACGGTCGTCGCGCTCTTCGAGGCGCACCTCGCCACCGCGGAGGCCCAGAACGCCCTCCTCAAGCTTCTCGAGGAGCCGCCGCCGTCCGCGGCGATCGTTCTCGTGACGGAGTTTCCCGATCGGCTGCTCCCGACCGTCCTCTCGCGCTGCTACGAGATCCGCTTCGATCCGCTCCCGGCGGAGGCGATCGCGGAGTTCCTCGTGGAGTTCTACTCGGTCGAGGCGCTCGAGGCGCAGAGGCTCGCGGCGCTGGCCCAGGGGAATCTCCGGCGCGGCATCAAGCTGCTCGAGGAGCGTTTCCTCTCGCTCTGGAAGGACGGCGCCGATGCGGCGAAGCTCGTGGTGGACGGGAAGGGAAAAGAGCTTCTCGCCGAAGCGGAGGCGCTGAGCAGGAGGTACACGCGCGAGGAGGTCGTCGAGCTCCTCGAGGAGATGATCATCATATTCGGTCTGCTCATCCGGAATCGGGATGGCCGCCTCGGGGAGAACGAGCGGGGCGTTCTCGAAGAAACGCTCGGGGAGGCGAGGCTCGCCTCCTCCGCCGGGCGCAACCTTACGGCCGATATACGGAAGATCTCCTCCTCGATCGGGAGTCTCCGCCGGAACGCGGACGTGGAACTGACGCTCTCACAAGTGCTTCTTGATTTGACCGGCACGTGGTATTAGATTGAAGGCTATGGAAGTCATAGAAGTGCAATTCAAGGCCCAGCGAAAAGAGTTCTACAAGAACACAAAGGCCCTCTATCTCCGGACGGGGAACTACTGCATCGTTCAGGCCGACCGGGGTGAGGACATGGGGCAGATCATCTCGATCACGCGCGCGGAGCCGGGCGAGGTGGAATCCGACATGAAGGAGGTCCTCCGCCACGCGACCGACAGGGACATCGAGCACCACAACGAGATGCGGGCCAAGGAATCCGAGGCGCTCAAGGTGTGCCAGCAGAAGGTGGCCGAGCACAAGCTCCCGATGAAGCTCGTCGACGTCGAGTACCAGTTCGACGGAAACAAGATCACGTTCTACTTCACGTCCGAGGGGAGGATCGACTTCCGCGAGCTCGTCAAGGATCTCGCGGGTGTCTTCCGGACGCGCATCGACCTGCGCCAGATAGGCGTGCGGGACGAGGCGCGCCGCTTCGACGGAATGGGGATGTGCGGGCGGCGCCTCTGCTGCGCGACGTTTCTCAAGGACTTCGAGCCGGTGAGCCTCAAGATGGCCAAGGACCAGAACTTGCCGCTCACGCCGTCCAAGATTTCCGGCGCCTGCGGCCGTCTCATGTGCTGTCTCGATTACGAGCTCGAGTACTACAAGGATCTCACGAAGGACATTCCGAAGATCGGGAGCAAGATACGCGTCTTCGGCGGGGAGCACCGGATCGAGAAGGTCGACATATTCAACCGGACGGTCATCCTGAGCGACGCGGAGAAGAACCAGGTCGAGGTCACGCTCGAAATCCTGCAGGAGGAGCTCCGCAAGGAGCCCGGCGCCGCGGCGAAGGAGAAGGACCAAGGGGAGCCGCCGGCGGAGCGCTAGATGGAAAAAAAGCGGTTCTACATAACGACGGCGATCGACTACGTCAATCAAAAGCCCCACCTCGGCACCGCCTACGAGAAGGTCGGCGCCGACTGCATGGCGCGCTACAAGCGCCTCTCGGGATTCGACGTCCATTTCCTCATGGGGAACGACGAGCACAGCACGAACGTCGAGCGCGAGGCGCGGAGCCGCGGGCTCGACCCCAACGAGTACTGCCGCATGATGTCGGCGGAGTTCCAGGGAACGTGGAAGGCGCTCGGCATCTCGTACGACGACTTCATCCACACGACGGAAGAGAGGCACGTTCGCGCCGTGCGGGAGCTCTTCGAGCGAATTCACAAGAACGGCTTCATATTCAAGGGAAAATACGAGGGCTTCTACTGCGACTCCTGCGAGGAGTTCATTCTCGAGAAGGACCTCGAGGACGGCCTCTGCCCGCGCCACAAGCTTCCGCCGAAATGCATCAGCGAGGAAAATTACTTCTTCGCCCTCTCGCGGTTCCAGGAGCCGCTGCTGAAATTCTTCGAGCACAACCCCGAGTTCGTGAGGCCCGAGGTCCGGTTCAACGAGGTCATCAACGTCATCAAGGGCGGGCTCGACGACGTCTCGATCTCCCGCTCCGGCAAGGCGTGGGGGATCCCGCTCCCGATCGACGAGTCGCACGTGATCTACGTGTGGTTCGACGCGCTCACAAACTATATCTCGGCGCTCGGTTTCGGCGGCGCCGACACGAAGCTCTTCGAGCGCTATTGGCCGGCCGATGTGCACGTTATCGGCAAGGACATCACGCGGTTTCACTGCATCATATGGCCGGCGATGCTCATGGCGGGGGGCGTCGAACCGCCGCGTTCGGTGTTCGCGCACGGATTCATCTCGCTCGCCGGCGAAAAGATGTCGAAGACCCGCGGCAACATCATCGATCCGCTCAGGATGACGGAGATCTTCGGCGCCGACGCGGTGCGCTACCTTCTTCTCCGCGAGGTGCCTTTCGACCGCGACGGCGACATCACGATCGCCGTGTTCCTCGCCCGCTACAACGCCGACCTCGCGAACGACATCGGGAACCTCTTCAGCCGCACGGTCACGATGATCTCGAAGTACCTGGGCGGCGCCGTGCAGCCGGGGCCTCTCGGAGACGAACATGAGCTTTACGGGGAACTCGTTCGGGCGCTGGAGGCATACCGGGAGCACATGGACCGCATGGAGTTCTCCCGGGCGCTCGGCGCCTACTGGACGGTCATCCAGCGAGCCAACCGCTTCATCGAGGAAAAGCGCCCGTGGGACCTCGCGAAGGACCCGGCCAAAAGAGGCGAGCTCGAAGACATGTTCCGCGAGCTCATCGCGGTGCTGAGGGCCTCGGGCGTCGTGCTCAGCCCCTTCATGCCCGAAAAGATGGCCGGAATGCTCGCACAGCTCGGCGCGGGAAACCTCACGATGAACGATCTGCCGGAGCGCTCCGCGGGCGCGAGCGCGCTCTCGCAGCCCGCGCCCCTCTTCCCGCGCCTCAAGGCGGAAAGCGCGGATCTCCTGAAGGGTTGATGCGCGCATGCTCGTCGACTCGCACGTCCATCTCAACATGCGCCAGTTCGCCGACGACCTCGACGCGGTCGTTTCCCGCGCGCGCGCGGCGGGCCTCGGCGAGATGCTCCAGATCTGTTACGACGCCTCATCCATCGACGATACGATCGCGCTGACGGAGAAATACCCGGAAGTCTGGGGCGCGGCCGGTATCCATCCGCACGACGCGAAAAGTTGGAGCGGCGCTCTCGAGAAGAAGCTCGAGGGCGCGCTCGGCGCGAAGAAGATAGTCGCCGCCGGCGAGATGGGTCTCGATTACTACCGCGACCTCTCTCCGCGGGATACTCAGCGCGACGTGTTTCGGCGGCAGATCCGGATTGCGCTCGATCTGAAGAAGCCGATCATCGTTCACTCGCGGGAGGCGTTTCCCGACGTGATCTCGATCCTCCGGGAAGAGGGCGCCTCGAAGGTCGGCGGGATCTTTCACGCCTTTCCGGGGAGCGTCGACGAAGCGGCCCAGGTGCTCGACCTCGGCTTTCTCATCGGCATCGGCGGCACGCTGACGTACAAGAACTCGAGGGTAGCCGACATGGCGGGCCGGATTCCGTCGTCCGCCTTCGTCCTCGAGACCGATAGCCCATATCTCCCCCCGGAGCCCTACCGCGGGAAGCGCAACGAGCCCGCGTACGTCGCCATCGTGCGGGACAAGCTCGCCGCTCTGCGAGGGGTCGAGCCCGCGGACGTCGAGCGCGCCGCCGAGGTGAGCTACCGGCGGCTCATCCACGGCGAGAAGAGAATCCCCGCC
>DATCCP010000335.1:0-3807 GCA_036511215.1 Candidatus Krumholzibacteriaceae bacterium | reverse complement strand
TCGGGAGAATCGGGAGACAATACTTGACGCAACCCGCGTTTGCGGCGCCTCTCCCGCGGAATTCCCGACCGCTGGGCTGCTGCTGCCGGGCTTCATTGACATCGGGGCGCCGTTCGTACTAGTATGCAGGCTGCGTAGAACAATGGTCGTGATACAGGAGAAGAAGGAGGAGTCAGCATGAAGAAGCTACTGCTTCCGGTTCTGTGCCTGTTGTTTCTCGCCGCCTGCGGCGGCACGTACACGCAGGAAATCGACCTCAGCAAGGACACCGCCGAGAACGCCGATTTCTCGAGCGCGGATCTCGCCCGCATCACGGACGGCATGCTGAACTCGATTCAGGCGAATGGGTTCTTCCAGCAGTACCTGGCGGAGCATGCGGGGCAGAAGCCCGTCATGCTTCTCGCGAAGGAGCTCAAGAACGACACCGACGAGCACATCAACACGCGCCTCATTCTCGAGAAGATCCGCACGCGGATGATCAACGAGGGTACGGCGCAGTTCGTCGACGATCAGGCGTTCGACACGGCGCTCGGGCAGCTCAACCTGCAGGCCTCCGACCTCTACGACAACACGAAGGCCGCGAAGATCGGCACGTTCGTCGGGGCCAAGTGCGTTCTCCGCGGTTCGATCGGCAACATTCGCAAGCGCTCCGGCCGCGAGGATATCAACTACGTAAACGTCACGATGGACATCTTCGAGGTCGAGACGCTCCTCATCAAGTGGACCGACGAGGTCGAGTTCAAGCGCGTCTCCACGAAGGGTGCCTTGAGGTGATGAGCGCTCGAGGCGCGCGACGCGTCACGTCGGCGCGTCGTCCCGCGAAACTGGAGGGCGCGTGAGGAAAGCCTTTGTCGCGACCATCGTGCTGCTCGCGGTCGCCTGTGCGACGTACACCTCGCGGATGGAGCTCTCGCGCGATCTCTACTACGGAGGCCGCTACGGGGACGCGCTCACGAACCTCGACAAGCTCGTCAAGGACGCGGCCGGGAGGGACTACTACCTCTTCCTCCTCGAGCGCGGCAAGGTGGAGCTCGCCGCCGGCGCCTACGACTCGGCGATCGTCGACCTGCAGAAGGCCGAGCGGCGGTTCCTCGAGATCGAGGCGACCGTATCGGTCGCCGACCTCTTCAAGAACATGCTCGTGAATCCCTCGATGGGCGAATACCAGCCCGAGCCGCACGAGAAGATCATGATCAGCTCGTACCTGCTCCTCGCTTACTGGCTCAAGGGGGACCGGGAAGGGGCGTTCGTCGAGCGCAACCGCCTCGTCGAGAGGCTCAAGCAGTACACGGCGGGGCTCTCGGACCAGGACCGTGCGGCGCTCGACGTGCCGTTCGCGCACTACCTGGCGGCCGTCCTGTACGAGATCGAGGGGCGCGAGGACGACGCGAGGATCGAGTACGACGTTCTCGGGAAAATCGCGCCCGAGGTCGTTCCCTCCGTCCTCGATTCGAAGCTCGATGAGCTCATCGTCTTCACGGAAGTGGGCCGGGCGCCGGTCAAGGTCTCGACCGAGATCCGCGGGTACCTGCAGAAGGACGGAGCGAGCCTCGTCGGGTTCTTCAATCTTCCCGGAAGCGAAGGTCCCCAGATGTTCATGCTCCCCGGCTTCGGCGATCTGAGCCTCGACAGGCCGGGGGTCCTTTTTACCTTTGCGTTCCCGCAGTGCGTGAGACAGCGGCGCCTCGTCGAGCGCTGCAAGCTCGTGGTCGACGGGGGCGAAGCCGGCGAGATGAATCCTCTCGACGATCTCGAGAGCACGGCCTATGCCGCGTACGAGAAGGGCCTCGGCGCGACGCTCCTCAAGGCTGCGTTCAGGACATATCTGAAAACGGTGATGCAGACGAAGTTCGCGAAGGAGGACGACGCGAAAGGTATGGCGTTCGACGTTCTCGGCAAAGTGCTCGCCGCCGTCGACCGCGCCGACACGCGCTCGTGGCAGACGCTTCCCGCCGAGATCCGCGTTTTCAGGATGGAATGCGGCCCCGGCGAGCGGGAGGTCTCCGTGAGGTACCTCGACGCGCGCGGCAACGCGGTTGGAACATCCGGCTCGGTGAGCATTTCAGGGGATAGAGAGCACAAGAAAATCGCTTTTCTTATCTAGGCGTTCCGGATGAGGAATCGACGGCCGCCGGGAGGAGCTGTATCTTTCTCTGCGCGTCGGCCGCGTGCTTTTCCCCGATCTTCACGACCCTCTCGAGCTTCTCGCGCGCCTTCGCGAAGTCTCCCTCGGCGATGTAGACGTGGGCGAGGTACCAGGGGAACCTCTCGTCGTACGGGCTTGCCTTCTCTTCCAACTCGAGGTAGGGCGCGGCCCGCTCCGGATGGCCCCGGTAAAACTCGGATAGCCCGAGGTAGAAGCGAAGATCCTCGGGATACTCGTGCAGCTCCCCCTCGCGAATATGCACGCTCCAGTAGAAATACACCTTCGTGAGGAGGTGCGCCGCCTCGGTGTAATTCTTCTCGCCGAAGTCGCGCAGGGCGGCATTGAGCAGGGAGTCGGTCGTCGCAAATCCCGTGGAGTAGTATTTCATCGCGAGCGGCGGCTCGACGAGAGCGAGCCGGCTCATGACCGGTTTCTTCTCCCTGAGGACGGGAATGAGAATCATGAGCAGGATGACGATCATCCCAACGAGCATGAGGCGGGGGATGTAGGTGGGTTTCAGGCCCTTCTGTTTGCCCTCGCTTGTCGCGGCATCGCTATTCACCGGATGCTCCTTGTTTCCGCACAGACGATAATTAGTATATCGAGCGGCCGGGTGCAATAGCGAAGTGGACGCGCGCCCGTGGGCCGAGGCATTTTTACTTGAAGGCGCCTGATTTCTCTGATAGTTTCCCCGTGTCATGAAGGTCATTTGCACGAACAGAAAGGCCCGGTACGACTACAATATCGTCGAGGCGATGGAGACGGGAATCGTTCTCGTCGGCACCGAGGTCAAATCGCTCCGCGACGGCCAGGCGAACCTCAAGGATTCCTACGCGAATATCGAGCGGGGGGAGCTGTGGCTCCACAATACGCATATCAGCCCGTATTCGAAGGGAAACCGCAACAATCACGACCCGACGCGCAAGCGCAAGCTTCTCGTCCACGACAAGGAGATCCGGAGACTCATCGGGCGCGTGCAGGAGAAGGGTTTCACGCTCGTGCCCCTCAAGCTGTATTTCAACGACGCGGGCAAGGTGAAGGTCGAGCTCGGGCTCGCCAAGGGCAAGCGGGAGATCGACAAGCGCCGCCAGATCACGGAGCGCGAAGCCGAGCGCGATCTGAGACGCGAGTTCAAGGAGCGTGAGCGGAAGAAATGACCGTCCGGCCGGGATCATTCGCCTTCATGGCGCTCGTATGCGCGGCATTTCTCCCGTGCATGCCGCGGGTCGCTCACGCCGCGGCGGCGGGGAAGAGCCTCGGCGTCGTCTACGCCGACGGCCGCCAGACCGAGGACGTAGCGCTCGCGAAGCTCGACAAGGACAGCGACGAGCTCTTCATATCCGCCTACGATCTCGCCCGTATCTTCAAGGCGACCAAGTTCTGGAACCCGGACAATCGCAAGCTCGTGCTCAGAATCGGGAACCATCGCTACATGCTCACGCTCGACACGCGCGTGGTCGTCGTCGACGAGACGCCGGTGCTCCTCAGGATGAACGTCCGCTTCGACGAGGGCTCGATCATGATCCCCCTCGAATTCATCGAGGGAGTGCTCGCCCCGCGCTCGGTCGAAAAGATCACTCTCGACAGGACCCGGCTCCTTCTCTCGATCGGGTCTCCCGAGTATAACGTGGCCGGGATCGAGATCGTCGACGACAAGGACG
>DATCCP010000334.1:0-3854 GCA_036511215.1 Candidatus Krumholzibacteriaceae bacterium | reverse complement strand
GTACGAGGAAGCTTCCGGAACTCCTCCGGCGCAAGCTCCTCTCCCGGCGGTTCACGCCAGATGTTGCACATGTTGCAGCGCGAATCGCACCGGTAGGTTATTGCGATGACCGCATCGATCGGGTGTGACATCCGAGGCACCTACCGCTTGAGAACTTCCCTTATCAGAACGGCGTACCGATTTATCATATTATCAATTCCAAAATCACGCACAACTCTTTCCCGCGCCTTCAGGCCCGTCTCGTGCCGCATTTCCGGCTGCCGGGCGAGGTCCATGAGCGTTTCGGCGAAAGCGGATACGTCCCCCGGCGGAACGATGAACCCCTCCTGTCGGTCAACGAGCATCTCCCGGACCGCCCCGACGTCGGTCGCGACTACGGGAACGCAGCACGCCATCGACTCGAGAACGACGAGCGGGAAGGTCTCGACGACCGGCCACGAGCAGAGCGCGGAGGCGTCGGATGCCGCAAGTATGCGGGAAACATCGTTCCTGCGCCCGAGAAAGCGGACCGAGTCGCCGAGAGACAAATCCTGCGCCCTGCGTTGCAATTTCTCTGCCTCATTGCCCTCCCCGACGATCAAAAACAGAAAATCGCGGCGGCGCTCGGCGATACGCGCGGCGGCATCGAGGAACATTCCGTGATTCTTCTCGGGTCTCAGCGCGGCGACCATCGCGACCGCGAAACGTTCCCGGGGGATCGAAAGCTCCCTTCGAAGCCCTTCGCGTTCCTCCGTCGACCGCGCCGGCCGGAACACCGCCGTGTCGACCCCGTTCGGTATGATGCTCACCCGTTCGCGCTTCACCCGCTCCCGCTCGACGAGGTAATCGGCGTGCGCGCTCGCCAGAGCGACGATCCGCTCGTATGAGCCGAGAACGACGCGGTCACTCCACGAGAAGGAGCCGGCTTTCCCCCAGAGACCCGTGGAATGGACGGCAAGGAGCCGGCCTCTCATGCCGGCCCAGCGGGAAGCGACAGCTCCCGCGAAAATCGCGTCGTGATGGTCGAGGGACAGGACAACGGCGTCCCCGCCGTTTCGCCATGCGCGGGCGAGGCGAACGCACGCGGACAGGTCGTATTTGAACCGCGCGACATCCGAGATGAGGGGCGTTCCGCTCGAAGCGATCTCGGCCCCCACCTCGCCCGGCCCGTGGAGACAGAACACGCGAACGGGGAGCCCCTGTCGCGGCAGCCCCCGCACGAGCGCCGCTATCACGCGCTCCGCGCCGCCAGTCACGAGGGTCGAGGCGAGGATCTCGACGCGGGGAGATTGTTCACGAGATACCATCGCGAGTCCGTCAGAGGTAGGGAGCCTCCCTGCGCCCGGTCTTGCAGCGCATCTCTTCCAGGGTCCCGTGCACGCGCGCGGGGTTCCCATAGGCGACGACGCCCGGAGGGAGGTCCTTCGTGACGACGGAGCCGCTTCCGACGAGCGTGCCTTCCCCCACGGTGACGTACGGCACGAGCGTCACGTTGACACCGATGCGGCAGCCTCTCTTGAGCGTCGGCCCGCGCATGCATTCCCTCGAATCGGGGCAGCCGGGGTGATAATCGTTCGCGATTTTGACCCCCGGCGCAAGAAACACATCGTCCTCGATCACGGTGAACTGGGCGACATAGACGTGACAGTGGATCTTGACCCGCATCCCGATCCGGCACCCGTAATCGACGACCGAGCTGTTCCAGATCGAGAAATGCTCTCCGATCTCGTTCTCCTCCCGGATGATCGTATTGTGCCCCGTCTCGAGGTGCGCCCCTAGTTCCGAGCCCGCGTAGATGACGCAGCCGCTCCTGATGCGCGCGTTGGGGCCGATTGTGAGAACGTCGCTCACGCCCCGGCGCGGCGAGAGGTAGCCGAGAATGGCACCTTCGTCGACGAGCGATCCTTCGCCGAGACGAACGGTGCCGAGCTTGTTCGGAGCGCCGTTTTCCTTCATGACGAGGAGTCCAGGAACGAGGGGTAGTCGATCGTGACCTCTTTGCCGTGCTCCCGCATCGACCGGTCGGCCGCATCCAGCGCCAGCAGCACCTCGAGCCCGTGCCTGCCGCCGCTGCGGGGCTCCACGCCCTTCTCGATGCAGTCCACGAAATGCTGGCATTCCATCTTGAGCGGCTCCGCGTCGTCGAGGCGCGGTATCGAGATATCGCCGTACCGGTACGAGAGCTGGAACTCGCCGAAGGTGTCGTAGTGCGGCGTGACCGTCACTCCCTTGTCGTAGATTCGGATCTTCTCGAGGCTCGAGACGTCGTCGTACACGAGCATTTTCTTGCTCCCCACGACCGTCGTGCTCCGGATCTTGTTCGGGTTGAGCCACGAGACGTGGATGTTCGCGATCGTCGACTGGGGATACCTCAGCAGCAGAAACGCGACGTCCTCGATCCCGGGCCTGATGTACGACTGTCCGATCGCCGAAACGGACACGGGATGGGCGTTCAGTATGTAGTTCATGATCGAAACGTCGTGCGGCGCGAGGTCCCACACGACGTTGATGTCGTCCTGAAAGATCCCGAGGTTCACCCGCGAAGTGGCTATGTAGTAGATCTCTCCGAGCTCGCCGTTCCAGATGAGATCCTTCATCTTGTTGACCGCGGCCGTGAAGACGAACGTGTGTCCGACCATGATGAAGCGCCCTTTTTTCTTCGCGAGCTCGACGAGCTTCTTCCCCTCCTCCACCGACTGGGCGAGCGGCTTCTCGATGAAGACGTGTTTTCCCGCCTCGAGCGCCTCGCGCGCGATCGGGTAATGAGACGAAACCGGGGTTGCGATAACGACGGCGCCGATCCCGGCGTCGTTCACGATCTCCCGGAAATCCGTCGTCGTCCGCAGCGCCGGATAGAGCTGCCTCATGTGATTCAGGCGTTCCTCCGCGAGATCGGCGCAGGCGAGCACTTTAGCTGTTTTGAGATTCGTGAAATTCCTGATGAGATTTGGGCCCCAGTATCCACAACCGATGACTCCTACGTTGAGCACGCCGCCTCCTGTTCTTAATACCCGCCCGATCCGAAGAGCATGACGGGAATGGTTCTCATCATGATCTTGAAATCGAGAAGCAACGTCCAGTGTTCGATGTAGTACAGATCCAGCTTCACCATCTCGTTGAACGGAACGCTGCTTCTCCCGCTCACCTGCCAGAGCCCGGTGAGACCCGGCCTCACCTCGAGCCGGAGCTTGTGCCACTCCTCGTAGTACTCGAGCTCATACTGCAAGGGAGGCCGCGGACCCACGATCGTCATCTCCCCCTTGAGGATGTTGATGAACTGCGGAAGCTCATCGAGACTCGTCTTCCTCAGGAAGTTGCCGATCGATGTGACGCGCGGGTCATTTGTCAACTTATAAACGGAGGGGGCCTTTTCGTCAAGACTTGAATTGGACATGCGTCCTTCGATGAAGCTGCGGGTGAATTCGCGGTGGATGGCGTCGTCCGCGCCCTGTCGCATCGTGCGGAACTTGTAAAGGGTAAAAACCTCCCCACGCTCCCCGATTCTCAACTGAGAGTAGAACACCGGTCCCCAAGACGTCAGCTTGATCAGCAGCGCGACGGCGAGAAAGAACGGAAAACCGAGCACCATGACGAGCGAGGCGGACGCCACGTCAATCGATCGTTTGACGAGCCGCTCCGCCCACATCCGCTCTCGGAATCTCGTTCCAACGGGGCTCACGAGGCTTTCCGTAAGCTGCTGAAACTTCTGCGTGCTGTCCAGGGCCATGGATTGCTTTCTCATTACGCCTTACCGCCTCTAGACCCTCTGCTATGTCGATACCTATTTCGCCTATAGCCCCCTCCTTGTCAAACCCTAGACCAACCGGTCCACCTCCCGGAGCACCTCGCTCACGCGGTCGATATCCTGCGATTCG
>DATCCP010000333.1:0-6107 GCA_036511215.1 Candidatus Krumholzibacteriaceae bacterium | reverse complement strand
ATCCGGGATCCCTTCGAAGAGACGAACGAAAAAGATCTCCAGTGGATCGAGAACGAGGACTGGGAGTACCGGACGTCGTTCGACGCCGGGAGCAATTTCCTCGCGCACGAGAATGTCGAGCTCGAGTTCGACGGTCTCGATACATACGCCGACGTCTATCTCAACGATTCGCTGTTGCTCGTCGCCGACAATATGTTTCGCCGATGGAAGGTGAGCTGCGCGGGGACCCTTCTCGAGGGGAGGAACACGCTGCGCGTCCATTTCCATTCCCCCGTGGCCGCCGTGCATGAGCGGTGGAATTCGCTCGGGTGCGAGCTCCCCGGTGGCCCGCGGGTGCTCACGAGAAAGGCCGCCTACCAGTACGGATGGGACTGGGCCCCGCGGTTCGTGACCTCCGGCATATGGCGCCCCGCGCGTCTCGTCGCGTGGGATACGGCGAGGATCGCGGAGCTCGCGATCATCCAGAACAGCGTCACGGAACAATCGGCCGATCTCACGGCCCGCCTCGAGGTGGAGTCGGCCGAGCGACGAATGGCGACCCTTACGATCGCTCTCGACGACTCGCGCTTCGAGAGCGTCGATGTTGATCTCGTGCCGGGGCTCAACGAGGTCTCGCTCCATTTCTCGATTCCGAAGCCGGAGCTCTGGTGGACGAACGGGCTTGGGCGTCAGCACCTCTACAATATCCTCGCGGAGCTTCGGTGCGGCGGGGATCTCCTCGATTGGCGCCTCCAGCGCATCGGTATTCGCACGATCGAGCTCGTGCGGGAAGAGGACAGGGCCGGCACGAGCTTCTATTTCAAACTGAACGGCGTGCCCGTTTTCATGAAGGGGGCGAACTACGTCCCGCAGGACAGCTTCCTTCCGCGCGTGTCGCGCGGCCGGCGTGAACATCTCGTCGCGAGCGCGGCGAAGGCAGGAATGAATATGCTGCGGGTGTGGGGCGGGGGCGTTTACGAGGACGACGATTTCTACGACCTGTGCGACGAGCTCGGCATTCTCGTCTGGCAGGACTTCATGTTCGCGTGCGCGATGTACCCGGGGGATTCGACGTTCCTGGAAAACGTCGAGCAGGAGGCGATCGACAACGTCACGCGCCTCCGGAATCATCCGTGCATCGCTCTCTGGTGCGGCAACAACGAGATCGACGAGGCGTGGCACAACTGGGGTTGGCAGCGCCAGTTTGGGATTTCGGCGGCCGATTCGGCGAGGGTCTGGGGGGACTATGTGAAGCTCTTCCACGAGCTCCTTCCCGGGATCGTGAGAGACTATGACCCCGGCGCCGCGTACTGGCCCTCGTCCCCGAGTTACGGCCGCGCCGATCCGCGGAGCCTCACCGAGGGAGATTCACACTACTGGGGCGTGTGGCACGACGGCGAGCCGTTCGAGGCGTTTACGAAAAACGTTCCCCAGTTCATGAGCGAGTTCGGATTCCAGTCGCTCCCGTCGCCGCAGACGATCATGCGCTTCGCGCGCCCCGAGGATCTGGGGATCGACTCCCCCGTGATGCTCGCGCATCAGAAGAACGAACGGGGAAACGAGATCATCCGGGCGTACATGGAGCGGTACTACCGGACACCGCGCGATTTTGAGTCGTTCGTGTACGTGAGCCAGCTCCTCCAGGCCGATGGCGTGAAGACCGGCATCGAGGCGCACCGCCGCGCGAAGCCCTACTGTATGGGATCGCTCTTCTGGCAGCTCAATGACTGCTGGCCCGCGGCTTCGTGGTCGAGCATCGATTACGGCGGCAATCCGAAGGCGCTTTACTACTACGCGAGGAACGCGTTCGACGAGGTGCTCGTCTCGCCCGTCATCGAGAATGGCATGGTTCGCGTATACGTCGTCTCCGACCGGCTGAGCCCCGTTGAGGGCCCCGTGACGATGAGGCTCGTCGACTTTGTCGGAAATGTGATTTGGGAAAGCATCCACCGGGTGAAGATCGGCGCCAACTCGAGCACGTGCGTCTTCGAGGACGGCGTCGAGCACGTCCTCGCCGGGAAGCGGGCGAACGAAGTCGTGCTGTGCGCGGAGATGTTCGAGGGAGGGGCGCTCCTCTCGAGAAACCTCCTCTACTTTGCGCCGCCGAAGGATCTCGATCTTCCGCGACCTGATATCCGGCCGCCTCCCCCGAGCTTCGCTCCCGATCAGGCATCCTCGCCGAAGAATACCGAACGATTCCTCACGCTGCAAACGGACGTTCTCGCCAAGAATGTGTATCTCTCGATTCCGGGATACGACGTCTACTTCGACCACAACTACTTCGACATGCTCCCCGGGAGCACCGTGACCGTGCGGTTCATCACGAACGAGAACATCGAGGATTTCAGCGGGAAGGTCAGGGTACTGTCTCTCGTGGATACGTATTGAGCAAAGGAGATTGCGATGCGCGCTCTCGCCGGTTGGCTTCTGGTGTTCACCCTCGCCGGGCTCGTCGCGTGCTCGATCGAGAAGAAACCGGAATACACGCAGTTCGTCGATCCGTTTATCGGGACGGGAGGGCACGGACACACCTATCCGGGGGCGACGGTGCCGTTCGGGATGGTCCAGGCGAGCCCCGACACGAGGCTCAAGGGCTGGGACGGCTGCTCGGGGTACCATTACTCCGACAGCGTCATCTTCGGTTTCAGCCACACGCATCTGAGCGGCACGGGCGCCTCCGACTATGGAGATATTCTCCTTATGCCGACGACCGGTCCCGTGCAGCTCGAGCGCGGCGACGAGAAGAATCCCGAAACGGGCTACTGCTCGAGGTTTCGCCACAGCGAGGAGGAGGCCGCGCCGGGCTACTACCGGGTCAAGCTCGACAAAGGCGGCGTCATCGTGGAGCTCACCGCGTCCCGGCGCGCCGCATTTCACCGGTATACGTTTCCGAAGAACGACAACGCCAATGTCATCATCGACCTCCAGCACCGCGATACTGTCATCGACTCGCGCATCAAGATCGTGAGTGACACCGAAATCGAGGGCTATCGGCGCTCGCGGAAGTGGGCGGAGGATCAGCGCGTGTACTTCGTCGCGAAGTTTTCAGGACACTTCGCGCAGCATGGAATCGCGCTCAACGATACGCTCGTCGCGGGCGCCAACGAGGCGTCCGGGACGAACGTCAAGGCGTACGTGAGCTTCCCGACCGGCACCGACGAGACCGTCCTCGTGAAGGTCGGCATATCCGCCGTCGATATCGACGGCGCCCGCCGGAATCTCGAGGACGCTATTCCCGGGTGGGATTTCGAGAAGGTGCGCGAGGACGCGGCCAAGGCGTGGAACGACGAGCTCGGAAAGATCTCCGTCAAGGGGGGCACGCGGGCGCAGCGCGTGACGTTCTACACGGCGCTCTACCACGCGATGCTCGCCCCGAACCTGTTCATGGACGCGGACAAGCGCTACCTGGGCCGCGATCTCCGAATCCATGAGGCGAAGGATTTCACCGACTACACGGTGTTCTCGCTCTGGGACACCTACCGCGCGGAGCACCCGCTCTTCACGATCATCGAGCCCGAACGCACGGCCGACTTCATCAAGACGTTCCTCGCCCAGTACGAGCAGGGGGGAATGCTCCCCGTGTGGGAGCTCGCGGCAAACGAGACGAACTGCATGATCGGCTATCACGCGGTTCCGGTCATCGTCGACGCGTACATCAAGGGCATCCGGAACTTCGACGCCGCGGAGGCGCTCGAAGCGATGAAGCACAGCGCGGAGGCCGATCTTCGAGGGCTCGCATACTACCGCGAGCTCGGCTACATTCCGTCGGACAAGGAAGGTGAATCGGTCTCGAAGACGCTCGAGTACGCCTACGACGACTGGTGCATCGCCCGGATGGCGAATGCGCTCGGCAGGAGCGACGACTACGAGACCTACATCGAGCGAGCGCAGTCGTACAAGAATCTTTTCGATCCGTCGACCGGCTTCATGCGCGCAAGGATCAACGGCGGCTGGTTCACGCCGTTCGACCCCGCCGAGGTCAATTTCAACTACACCGAGGCCAACGCGTGGCAGTACAGCTTCTACGTTCCGCAGGACGTCTCGGGTCTCATCAGCCTCATGGGAGGGAGGGAGCGGTTCGTCGCGAAGCTCGACTCGCTTTTCTCGACGAGTCCGAAGACGACGGGAATCGAGCTGCCGGACGTCTCGGGGCTCATCGGGCAGTACGCGCACGGCAACGAGCCGAGCCACCACATGGCGTATCTCTACAGCTTCGCAGGTCAGCCGTGGAAGACGCAGGAGCGCGTGCGGAGCATCGTCGACGGGCTCTACACGACGGGCCCGGCGGGTCTGTGCGGCAACGAGGACTGCGGACAGATGTCCGCCTGGTACGTTCTGAGCGCGCTCGGATTTTACCCCGTCACGCCGGGCTCGGACGTCTACGTCATCGGCACGCCGCTCTTCAGGGAGGCCTCCATCGCGGTCGGCGGCGGAAAGCATTTCGTCATCAGAGGGAAGGGCGTTTCGCGGAAGAACATCTATATCCAGTCGGCGACGCTCAACGGGAAACCGTATCATGCGTCATACATCAGGCACGCGGACATCGTGGCGGGCGGCGAGCTCGCGTTCGTGATGGGCGAGTCCCCCAACAAATCGTGGGGAGGCGCGGACGCCGATATTCCTCCGAGCGCGATCGCCGATCGTCTGATAACGCCCGTTCCGTACGTCGCGGCGGGATCGAGAATATTCTCCGGTTCGACCGAGGTGGCGCTCGCCTCTATCACGGCGGGCGCGCGCATCTATTACACGCTGGACGGGAGCGAACCGGGCGCGGGATCGGCTCTGTACGAGACGCCGCTGTCCGTCACAAAATCGACGACCGTGAAAGCGGTCGCCATGAAGGATAGCTTGCCTTCGAGCAGGGTCGTCACCGCCGAGTTCCGCAGGATCTCGGGGAACCGGCGCATCCGCCTCAACACGGCATACAGCGGCATGTACGCTGCCGGGGGCGACATGGCGCTCATCGACGGTCTGCGGGGAGGGCTCGATTTCAAGACGGGCGTGTGGCAGGGCTACGAAGGGGTGGACCTCGACGCGGTCGTCGATCTCGGGGCGGTGCGGCGGATAAGCCGCGTCTCGACGGGCTTTCTGCAGGATCAAAATTCGTGGATATTCCTTCCGGAAAGGGTAGAGTACTATATCTCGAACGATGGAAAGAGCTTCACGCCGGTCGCGAGATCGGCGCGGAGACTCCCGGCGAGGGAAGATGGCACGCGCATCGAGAACGTCTCGTCGGGAGCGATCGGGAAGAGCGTGCGGTACGTGCGCGTTCACGCGGTGAACATCGGGCTCTGCCCCGCGTGGCACGAGGGGGTGGGGGGGAAGGCCTGGATCTTCGCCGATGAGATCGTCGTCGAGTGACGCGTGAATTCGCGGCCGGACGGCGGATGCCTCGGGCGCGGAACGAGAGGAACATGAAAATCATCGTCGCAACTCCGTATGCCCCCTGGCCGATCGCGAAGGGCAACGACCGGCTCATCATGAACCTGCTTCACGGGCTCGCGTCGCGCCACGACGTCGTGCTCGTCACGGTGGCGCTGAGCCGGGGGGAGCTCGAGCGCCTTCACGAGATCGAAGGGCCTCGAATCGCCGTTCGCGCCATCCTCGCGCCGAACAAGAGGAGCGTTTTCCACCGCGCCTTCTACAAGGTGAGGAATATTGCCGCGGCCGCGTTCACCGGCGTGCCCGCCCAGGTCAGCTACGCCGCGCCTGAGCCGTTCCTGAGACTCATCGCGGCTACCGCGACGAACGAAAAGGTCGATCTCGTCCTCGCCTCGTACTGGCATCTCTACCGTTTGCCCGACCGCATCAAAGGCGCGAAGCTCGTTCTCGTCACGCACGATCTCGACTTTGTCGTGAATGCCGGGAGGCTCGCGGCGCTCGGAGGAATCGCCCGATTCGCGGCGTCGGTCCGGCTTCGCGCGCTCGAGCGCATCGAAGCGAAGGCATACGAACGTTACGACACGATACTCACCGTTACCCCGTCCGACGCGGAGGTCCTCGCCCGGTATCCGGTCGCCGCGGGCAAGACCGTACGGGCGTTGCCGCTCGCGCTCGACCTCGCGGAGTTCAACCCCGCGGCGTTCAGACGCGAGAAGAACAAGGTGCTCTTCATGGGCTCGTTCTAT
>DATCCP010000332.1:0-2940 GCA_036511215.1 Candidatus Krumholzibacteriaceae bacterium | reverse complement strand
TCGCCCATGTGCCGGACGATCGTCGCGGCGGCGAGATGATCGGGAATGTCGGTGAAGGGGTAGAGGCGCGCCGACAGCAGAAGTGCAACGTGGAGCGCGATCATTCCGACGAAGAGCGCGGCGAAGAGTCTCTTTTCGCGGACAGCTGCGCTCATCTCGGTATTACGGCCGCTCCTCAAGTTACGTGATCTCGATCATCCTGCGGATCGCCCTGCGGGCGCGGTTCGCGATCCCCGGCTCTACGGTGATCACGGGTGTGAGGGTCTCGAGCGACCGCGCGACCTTCTCGAGGCTGATCTTCTTCATGTTGGGGCAGACTGCGCGCTCCGACGCCGGCACGAACACCCTGTCCGGAAACTTCTTCTGCAGCCGATAGACCATCCCGGCCTCGGTGCCGACGATGAAGACGCGCGCGGGGCTCTTCTCGACGTAGGCGATCATCCCGCCGGTGCCGAGCACGACGTCGGCGACGTCGGCGACCTGGGGACTGACCTCGGGGTGGACCATGACGACCGCGCCCGCATGCTGTCTCCGGAGCTCGTTGATCTCATCGGGGTAGATCTTCTGATGCGTCGGGCAGAAGCCCTGCCAGAGGATCATCTCCCTCGCGGTCTGGGCGGCGACCCACCCCCCGAGGTACTTGTCCGGCCCGAAGATGATCTTCTTCCGCTCGGGCACGGAGTTCACGACCTGGAGCGCGTTCGCGGAGGTGCAGCAGATGTCCGTCTCCGCTTTCACCTCAGCGGTCGAATTGACGTAGGTGACGACGACCGCGCCGGGATTCCGCTTCTTGACCGAGATGAGGTCCTCCGCGCACATCATGTCGGCCATGGGGCAGCCCGCCTTCGGCTCGGGCAGAATGACCTTCTTCTCGGGGGACAGGATCGCCGCAGTCTCGGCCATGAAGTGAACGCCGCAGAAGACGATCGTCTTCTCGCTCGCCGTCGCGGCGACGCGGCTCAGATCGAGCGAATCGCCGAGCCGGTCCGCGATATCCTGTATCTCGGGGGGCTGATAGTTGTGCGCGAGGATGAGCGCGCCGCGCTCCGCCTTGAGCTTCTGGATTTTGCGAACGAGCTCTTGCCTCGGCATGGCGCTCCGGGAGAGGTTCGCTCGAACCTACTCCTTCTTGAGCTCCGCACCGCAGTGCGGGCATTGTGTGTCGTTGTTCGAGGCGAGCTTCCCGCATTCGGGGCAGTCCTCGAATTCGATCTGGCAGCTCTGACAGATCGGATCGGCCCCGCTCCCGAGCTCCGAGTCGCAGAAGGGGCACGTTTTGGAGTCGCCTTCGCCGGCCGCGGAGACCTCCTTGGCCGGGGCCCCCTTCGCCTTCGAGCGATAGTTTTCGATCGCCGCATGGAGCGCGTCGGCGCCGAGATTCGAGCAGTGCATCTTGTTCTTGGGCAGGCCTCCGAGCTCCTCGGCGACCGAGTCGTTCGTGATCCCCATCGCCTCGTCGAGCGTCTTCCCCTTCGCCATCTCGCTCACCATGCTCGAGACGGCGATCGCCGCGCCGCAGCCGAAGGTCTTGAACTTCACGTCCGCGAGACGGTCGTTCTTGACCTTGATGTAGAAGGTCATCATGTCCCCGCAGACGGGGTTTCCGACCTCGCCGACGCCGTCCGCGTCCGGGATATCCCCGACGTTGCGGGGATTCATGAAGTGATCCATCACCTTGTCACTGTAGAGCGCCATAGCCTACTTCCTTTTGTAGATTGGTGACATCTCCCGAAGCCTCGCGATGACGGGCTTCATCACGGATATGATCGTATCGACGTCCTCGAGGCGGCTCTCCGGCCCCATCGTGAAGACGATCGAGCCCTGCGCCGTGGCCGTCTCGACCCCGATCGCCTCGAGCACGTGGCTTCCCTTGAGCGATTTCGAGGTGCAGGCCGAGCCGCTCGCCGCCATGATTCCCTTCTGATTGAGAAAGAGGAGCATTCCTTCCCCCTCGATATACTTCACGCAGAAGCTCGCGTGGTTGGGCAGCCGCCGCTCGGGATGCCCGGTCACGATAACGTCGTCTATCTCCGCCGGAAGCCTCGAGAGGAGCGCGTCGCGAACGGCCTTCGTTCGCGCGGCGTTCGCCTCGAGCTCCTTGGCCGCGAGCTCCGCGGCGACTCCCATGCCGGCGATGGCGGGAATGTTCTCCTGCCCGGCGCGCAGCCCCCGCTCCTGAACGCCCCCCTCGATGAGGGAGCGTGTCGGGGTCCCCTTCGGGAGAATGAGCGCCGCCGCCCCCGGCGGCCCCCCGAAGTTCTGCCCCGCGATCGTGAGAGCGCTCACGCCGAGGCTCGCCATGTTGACGGGAATGACGCCCGCGGTGCCCCATCCGTCGGAGTGAATCGGCACGTCCGCCTCCCTGCACGCGGCGGCGAGCTCCTCGATGGGCTCGATGGTGCCGATCTCGGTGTTGGCGTGCATGATGGAGACCAGCCCCGCGCCCTTCCCGAGCTCCTCTTTGAGACGCTCGACGGAGACGATGCCGAAGCCGTCGACCGCGAGCAGCACGATCTCGTATCCATCCTTCCCGAGCGTTTTCGCCGGGTTGAGCACGGAAGCGTGCTCGATGGCAGAGATGATGATCCGGTTCGATTTCTTCTTACGCGCCGGGGCCACGCCCTTGAGGGCGAGGTTGTTCGCTTCCGACCCGGTAGAGGTGAAAATGACATCCCACGGATCCGCCCCGACGAGCGCGGCCACCTGCTTCCGCGCACGAGCCAGCACCTCCGCCGCCGCCTGCCCCCGCCCATGCACGCTCTGGGGATTGCCGAATCCGTCCCGGAGAAGCGGGATCATTGCATCCACGACCTCCCGCCGCACGGGTGCCGCCGCGATGTGGTCCATGTATATCTCATTGTTATTGAGTCGATTATCTTTGTCCGCACCCATATTCGGGCCGCCTCCCGGGGCCCTTCGCCCACTATAATACTACAATCG
>DATCCP010000331.1:0-3103 GCA_036511215.1 Candidatus Krumholzibacteriaceae bacterium | reverse complement strand
TCTGAAGCGTGTCCCCCCCGGCCGACATGAAAATACCAACCCAGGCGACGAACGCAATTGCCTGAAGCAAGAGACTGCATCTGCGCATCGAAACCACCTCGCTGTTCAAGTTCTCACGATTCCCCTCGAAGCATCGATCGTCCTTAGAACGCAGCCTCCGAGATAGCGTCATCATTTCTTTCGCGGCTTTTCTCCACACGCGTTCATGCCCCGAGCTTCGACAGGATCTCGTCGAATCTCCGATTGGCGATTCTCATATAGTCATCGACGACGTTCGCGGACGGAAAAAGGGGCTCCTCGAGCTTTGCGACCGTCTCCGCCGAGAGCCGCGATTTCTCGACGACTTCCCTGCCCGCCTGCTTCACCAGATCCTTGTAGCGCTCGACGATCGGTCGCAACTCGCTCGCGGGGACCGTGAGCAGCCCCCCGCCGTCCCTGTAGATCTCTGCTACAAGATCGGCGTGGATGTTTCTCGCCACCCTCCTGAACAGAAGCCGCAGCACCTGAAAGTGGCTCTGCTGCGGAAATCCGCAATTCGATATGACGGCGATTTTCGAGGGTTTCCCATGCCGCATCACATGGCGGCATTCTCCGTTCTCGTCTTTCTCCCAGTGCGGATCGGCGATCGGAATGAGACGGTCCATGAAATTCTTCATGAGTCCCGTAACGTTGTCGACGTAGACCGGCGTGGCGAAGACGACGATATCCGAAGCGATCACCTTGGCCAGAAGCTCGTCCATGTCGTCTCGCTGGGCGCATATGCCCGGTGTCTTCATCCAGCATGCGTTGCATCCGGTGCAGGGCGAAATCTTTTTCTTTGCGAGAAACACGTTTTCGGTCTCGGCCCCCGCCTCCCGCGCACCCTTCAGGAATGCGTCCACCATGACGTGCGTGTTCCCGCGCTCCCCCTTGGGGCTCCCATTGAACGACGTTATCCTCACTCGTCGGTTCCTTTCTCGGGCCATACGGCCCAGCCGCTAGTGATCTTGCTACAACCTGGCGCCCCGGGCAAGTCCCATCATCCGCCCGCGAGGGTCGTAATTTGAAATTCCTTTTGGTACCGTTTCTTGCTATATTCGCCCTTGGCCCTCGTATGATGGCTTGATCGCCCCCTCGCACCGGTATTCGCTCCATGGTGCGGGCATATATTCCCGGAGATTCAACGCATGAGGATTATTGTCGTTACAATAATACTGGCCCTCTGTGCTCCTGCAGCGGCGGCGGCAGAGCACTATGTCCTGAGAAATTCATCCGTTAACGTCGTTGTCGATCTCGGGTCGGGCGCTATCACGGAGTTCCACGACCTGCACACCCCCGATTCGACAATGATATTTCATTCGAACGAGAGCGTTCTTCAGATTGCCGCCGGCGACATGGGCCCATAGAGTTCAAGGTGATCGGCAACGGCCCGGACTTCGTCACGCTCGAGTCCCCGTCGTTTCATGGCTCCGGTTCGAGCATGCCCCTTCTTACAACGATAACGTACCGCTTGAGCGGATACGAGCTGAGCGTCGACTACAAGTTCCAGGCACTGAGCCGGCTGGACATGATAAACGGGCTCGACATCACGATCGCCTCCTCGGCCTGGAGGTACTTCGTCATCGGAAACCAGTTCGCGCAAGAGGGGTGGATCGTGCTCGGCGAGCCGCCCGGGACCCGGCGCAGGGCGCTGGATCAGGTTTACGAGCTCAGGAGCACTCGCAGGAATCTCCATCTCGTGTTCCCGAATCCGTACGAGAGCCTCGCCACGATCTCGACATCGGGCGCGCATTCGTTCAAGTTCCGCTGGCACGTCCTCGTCTCCACGCCGCCGCCGCAGGCGGTCGATCCGAAGGGGCCTTCCCTCGCTTCGGTTCTCTCGGCCGGCACACAGCTCCGTCGGCAGATCAAGCTCGTCGTGAATCACGCGGACGAGGCGGGCCGCGGGAAGACCAGCCCGCTCGCCTATTTCTCCCCGTTTCCCAACGGATACGATCAGGTGATCGCCATGACGTTCGACGATGTCCCGTTCGGGCGGTGGGTTGCGCTTCAGCCGAGCATCAATCCGGACACGCTCAGGGAGGCGTACCTCCTGACGCTGCTCAAGGACCACCCGAAGATGAAGATGGGCTGGATCGTCCTCCCCGATGAGATTTTCTCCGAACAGGATATCGCGACTCCGGACTACCCTCGCGGCAAATGGTGGCTGGCCCACGGCAGGTACCGCATGTGGAATCACGCGCCTCCGGCATACCTTCAGTGGCTCCGCAACATCGATCGCGACAGCCTCGTCTACGGATACGAGGATCGGGTCCATTTCGGGAGTCACGGCTATCACCATACCCCCGAGATGACGTTCGGGAACAACTACGAATTCCAGTCGTACAATCCGGCTTCCGACGACAGCACCTTTACCGCCGTCGCGAAGGAATTCTCGCTTCTCGGGCTCACGGCGCACGCCCCCAGATGGGTTCGATTCCCCGGTTTCCACTTCTCCCGTTCGGCGATCGACGCGCTGATCAGGCACAAGTACATTCTCTTCGACTACTGGGGAATCTACGACAAGCTTCCGTGGATGCTTTTCTACTCCGACTACGGACATATCTGGGGAATCGGCACCCAGTGGGAAGGAGACACACCGAACTCATTCCAGGATATGGATTTGATCCTGCGCGCGGGGAGGCTCTGCCATACCGCGGGGCATCCGTACAAGTGGTTCGACGGCGACTCGGCGACGGCGTACGCGCCGATCAACAGCATTTTCCAGCAGGCGGAAAACAAGTATCCGAATCTCGGGTACATGTTCCCGGACGAAGTAGGTTTCTTCGCCGACGAAACCTACGACATCCACGATATCCAAACCGGGGTCGTATGCGATACATTCTTCGTTTTCTTCACGGGGGCCGCCGCGTCTGGCCAGACCCTCATGCTGGAATGGCCCGGCGACATACCGCTCCCCACGGCCGCGAGCGTCGACGGTATCGACATTCCGAACGTGGAAACGCGGGGCCAGCGCATCGTCCTCCGCATGAGCGCGCTCGCGAACGCTCGTCACATTGTCAGACTGCCCGCCTCCCTCGGCAATCTCTGCAGCGCGGAGGCGCCTCCTTCGAAATTCGTCCTC
>DATCCP010000330.1:0-3800 GCA_036511215.1 Candidatus Krumholzibacteriaceae bacterium | reverse complement strand
CATTCGACGTCCTCCCGCGAGGAGCGCTCGATGAGCCGCCAGCTCCGCACGATCGCCTCGCCGCCGAGGCGTTCATAGCCCGCGAATTCAGAGCTCTTCCCTTCGGTAATGGCGTTCATCGAGATGATCTCCTGATCGTCCCCCGCGAAGGAGCTTCCCTCCTGTGCCCGCTGGCGCTGCCCCTCCATCGCGTCTTCGAAACCCTTCTCGTCGACGCTCAAGCCCTCGACGGCGGCGAGCGTTTTGGTCAGATCGAGCGGGAAGCCATACGTGTCGTGGAGGAGAAACGCCTTTTCCCCGTCGAGCGTGACGGCGCCCGCGCCCTTCGCCTCTTTGACGATCGAGGCGAAGCGGGCCTTCCCGTCTTCGAGGGTCCTGAAGAAGCTCTCCTCCTCCCCCCGGATGATCGTCGCGGTATCGTGCCTGCGATCCTCGAGCTCCGGGTAGTCGATCTTCATCGTGTCGACCACGACGTCGACGAGCCGGTGGAGAAAGGGCTCCGTGATGCCGTAGGAGTAGAGCCTCGTGAGCGCGCGGCGCAGGAGCCTTCTCACGAGATAGCCGCGCCCTTCGTTCGACGGATAGATCCCTTCCGAAATCGTGAACGTGAGGGCACGAGCGTGGTCGGCGACCATATTGATCCCCATGCGGTCCCCGGGCGTGATCCTGAACCCCTCCGGCATCATGTCGAGGAGCGTCTCGACGATCGGGTGGAAAAGATCCGTGTGAAAATTATCCTCGACCCCCTGGAGAATCATCGCGAGACGCTCGAGGCCGAGCCCCGTGTCGATCCCGGGCTTCTCGAGGGGCTGGTACACGCCCTTCTCGTCGAGGAAAAACTGGGGGAAGACGAGATTCCAGAACTCGATGTAGCGGTCGCAGTCGCAGCCCGTCGCGCACTTGTCTCTTCCGCAGCCGCGCTCGGAGCCGCTGTCATAGTAGATCTCGGAGCACGGGCCGCAGATGCCGGTCTTCCCGACGGGCCCCCAGAAATTGTCCTTGCGGCCGAGCCGCACGATCTTCGACGCAGGAATCCCGATCTCGCGGTTCCAGATTCCGTACGCCTCGTCGTCCTCTTCGAAAACGCTCACCGAGAGCTTCTCCGGGGGAAGGTGCAGCTTCTGGATGACGAACTCCCACGCCCACTCGATCGCCTCGCGCTTGAAATAGTCGCCGAAGCTGAAGTTCCCGAGCATCTCGAAAAAGGTGTGGTGGCGGAGCGTCTTCCCGACGCTCTCGAGGTCTCCGGCCCGCAGGCATTTCTGCACGCTCGTCGCGCGCGTGTACGCGAGATTCCGAGGATGAAGATAGAGATCCTTGAACTGAACCATCCCTGCCGACGTGAAGAGAAGCGTCGGATCCCCCTTCGGGACGAGCGGCGCGCTCGGCACCTCCGTGTGCCCCCGTGCGATGAAGAAATCCATGAAGGTGCGCCGTATCACATGCGCCGGCCACGTATCATGCGTCATCGTGCTCTCCCGGAAAGACGCCTCTCAGAATCGCCGAGCAGATCGCATTCACGGTGCGCTCGCTGAAGCCCCTGCGTGCGAGGAGCCCGTGGATGCGGCGGACCGCCTGCTCCCGGCTCTTCGCTCCCTTGAGCTTCTTTCGCGCGAGCTCCTCGGCGACCTCCCGCTCGCGCTCGGGCGGGAGCGCCTCCCGCACCTCCGCCTCGATGATTTCGTCGCTCACGCCGGCCTCCCGGAGCTTTCGCCGGATGAGGTGCGGCCCGCTCGGGCGGTGCTTCGCCGTATACTGCACAAAATGGGACGCGAGACGGCGGTCGTCAAGATAACCTTGACGCCGGAGGGTGTCGATGATGTCGTCGACCACCTCCGGCGTCCGTATTCCCTCTTTACCGAGAGCGCCGCGGATCTCATGCTCCGTCCTGTTGCGCATCGCGAGCAGCCGGTACGCGAGCGCAAGGCCCGCCGTCCGGGCGAGAGGTCCCGCGAGCCTCTCGAGCGCCTCGCGGTCGAGCTCCGCGCCCTCCCTCAGGAACTCCTCGCTCGAAGAATCCCTGAGCACGAGGAAGCTCCGTCCCGATGACGTCGCGATCGTGTAGAGCTTTCCCCAGCGTCTGCGCACGAGGACGACGCTCTCGACCGCCTCTTCCGGATCACGCGCCACTTTGGGGCTTCGTTCCCGCCGACGGCATGGGAAGTCCGTAGTGCGCGCGAACGCTCTCCTCTATTTTCCTGCGGACGTCCTTGTTTTCCTTGAGGAACATCCGCGCGTTGTCCTTGCCCTGGCCGATCCGCTCCTCGCCGAAGGAGTACCAGCTCCCCATTTTCGAGATGATGTTAGATGAGACGCCGAGCTCGATGAGGTCTCCCTCGAAGCTGATCCCCTCGCCGAAGAGAATCTCGAACTCCGCCTGACGGAACGGCGGCGCGACCTTGTTTTTCACGACTTTGACACGCGTCTGGTTCCCGATCACCGTGTCGCCGTCCGTGATCTGGCCGGTCCGCCTGATGTCGAGGCGAACGGTGGCGTAGAACTTGAGCGCGTTCCCGCCGGTCGTCGTCTCGGGGTTCCCGTAGAGGACCCCGATCTTCATGCGAATCTGGTTCGTGAAGATCAGACACGTCTTCGATTTCGCCACGGCGCCGGCGAGCTTGCGGAGCGCCTGCGACATGAGGCGCGCTTGGAGTCCGACGTGCGAATCTCCCATCTCCCCCTCGATCTCGGCCGCGGGAACGAGCGCGGCCACCGAGTCCACGACGACGACGTCGATCGCGCTGCTCCGGATGAGGACCTCGGCGATGTCGAGCGCCTGCTCACCCGTATCGGGCTGCGAGATGAGGATGTTGTCGACGTCGACGCCGATCTTGCGCGCGTAGCCCAGGTCGAGCGCATGCTCCGCGTCGATGAACGCGGCGACGCCGCCGAGCCGCTGCGCCTGCGCGATGATCGAGCAGGTCAGAGTGGTCTTCCCCGAACCCTCCGGCCCGAATATCTCGATAACGCGACCTCGCGGCACGCCGCCGATACCGAGCGCGACGTCGAGGCTCATGCTCCCCGTCGGAATAGCTTCGATGGGAACGATCGCGCCGCCGGCCCCGAGGCGCATGATGGAGCCCTTGCCGAACTGCTTCTCAATCTGCACCATGGCGAGCTCGATCGCCTTTTCCTTGTCCTTCGCTACCTCGGACGGTTTCGTCGTTTTCTTCGCTTCTTTCGGTTCTTTCATTTCTTTCGTCTCTTTCATTGCTCGTCCTCCCACTTCATCCTCCCCACACTCCGGACTGTGCCGATTTATACTCCTGCGCCCGCGCCCGATCACACCACCTCCCGCACCCCCGCCGCAGACGGCGCCAGTGCCCTTTTATAGCACCTCAAGACCCATATTTCAATGAAATTTAGGCGACGCGGGACGAGCCCGTCAGAGGGAGAGTTGAGCAATGATATTCGCGGTGGTCAATACCGTGGCGTAGGTGCCGCTCAGCGCGGCGAGAAACGCCGCGTGGACGTCGGGGGCCGCGACGGTGCGGCCTTCGTGAACGAGCGCTTTCGTGGCGCAGGCGTCCCCGGCGACCATGCACTCGAATCCATGATCGAACGCCGCCCTCACCGTCGCATCGACGCACATGTGGGTCATCATCCCGCAGATCACGAGACGAAGGGCGTCGGCGCCGCGGAGGTGCGCGAGGAGAGACGTGTCGCGGAAGGCATTTGGATAATGCTTCTGGAAGACGGGCTCGTTCGCGAGCGGCCGGACGTTCTCATGTATCTTCACGCCGTCGGTATCGGGGAGAAAGAACGTCGCACCCGGGCGGATAGAAACGTGCTGAATATGG
>DATCCP010000329.1:0-14099 GCA_036511215.1 Candidatus Krumholzibacteriaceae bacterium | reverse complement strand
GACGGGAGCCCTGTTCTCCGGGGGCAACGCCACGTTCGCGCGGACTATCGTCTATAGTTGCGGTATCGGCGTTCAGTGTTCCGGGGGAATCGCCTCACTCAGCTGCAACGATTTCTATATCAACACCGTGGACTACGGCGGATGCACGGCGGGCGCGAACGATTTCTATTTGGATCCGAGGTTCTGTTTCTGGAAGTCTCCGGCCGGTCCCTACTGGCTCCATGACACTTCCCCCTGCCTCGTCAAGAGTGCTAATCCCTGCAATGTATACGTTGGGGCTATCACATCGGGCTCCGGATGCACGGGGGCTGCCGTCGAGCATACGACGTGGGGATCGATCAAGAACATCTACCGCTGATGCGCAGGTGACGCGATGAGCTTTTCCATCTTCGATCCCGGGAGCGGACGATGAGAGGAAGCTCGGGCCGCGCCCTGTGCGCCGCCGCGTGCGTCGCGGGCCTCGCGCTGTGCCGGATCGCCGGCGAAGCGAACGCCCGTTCAGCGCAACGGGAGCAATCGAACGTGGACGTCGTATTTTTCAACGGCAGAATTCACACGTTGGACGCGGCGCACCCTCTCGTCGAAGCGCTCTCGGTCTCCGGCGGGCGCATCGTCGAGACGGGGCGCTCCTCGGAGCTTCTCGCGCACCTGTCGCCCGGAGTTCGCAGGATCGATCTCGGCGGGAGAACCGTCATCCCGGCCCTGACCGACGCCCACGCCCATCTCCTCGGCTACGCCGAGGAGAGCGCGTGGCTCGATCTCGCGGGCACGGCGTCTCTCGAGGATATCTTCGGGATGATCTCGGCGAAGCTTCCGGGCACGCGCGGGGGAGACTGGATTCTCGGGAGAGGGTGGGATCAGAATGACTGGCCCGTCGCGCGCTACCCTGATAAGGCGGTGCTCGATCGCATCGCGCCGGCGAACCCCGTGTATCTCGTCCGCGTTTGCGGCCACGCCGCATTCGTGAATTCCGTCGCGCTCGGCATCGCCGGTATCACAAGGGGCACAGCCGATCCCCCGGGCGGTCGCATACTGAAGGATGCGGAGGGCGAACCGACCGGCATCCTCCTCGACAACGCGGTGGAGCTCGTTTCGGGACATATACCCCCGAGCGCGCCGGAAGAGAAGCGAAAGCTCCTCGTCGCCGCCGTGCACAGATGCCTCGCCTTCGGTCTCGTCGGTGTGCACGAGATGGGAATATCCGCGAAGGATGTTTCCCTGTACCGCGAGCTTTCTGCCGCCGGCGAGCTCCCGTTCAGGGTTACCGCGTATCTCTCGGCCGATGATCCGGCGAACGAGCCTTTTCTCGAATCCGGTCCGCCTCCCGGGCATGCTGATGACCTTTTCCGTATCGTCGGCGCAAAATTCTACGCGGACGGTTCCCTCGGCGCCCGAAGCGCCGCGCTACTCAAGGACTATTCGGACGAAGCGCACAACAGAGGCGTACTCATGAAGTCTCCCGAGGAGCTCTATGATCAGATTCTTCCCTGGTACGAAAAGGGTTTCCAGTGCGCCGTGCACGCGATCGGGGACGCCGCCGTTCGCGAGGTGCTCGACGTCTATGCGCGGCTCGAGTCCGAGCATCCCGCCTCCGACAGGAGAAACCGGATCGAGCACGCCCAGGTCGTATCGGCGCCGGACCTGCGCCGGTTCGCGGCGCTCGGAGTCATTCCTTCGATGCAGTTCACGCACTGCACGTCCGATATGCCCTGGGCCGAGGCGCGGCTCGGTCCAAAGCGCATCAAAGGCGCCTACGCCTGGCGCTCCCTCATCTCGGCGGGAAGCCGGATACCCGGAGGGAGCGATTTTCCCGTGGAGTCTCCGAACCCCTTCCTCGGAATCTACGCGGCCGTCACGAGGCAGGACGCCGCGGGAAAGCCCGAAGGGGGTTGGCGGCCTTCCGAGCGGCTCACGGTCGAGGAGGCCGTCAGCGCCTTCACGGTCGATGCCGCCTACGCGGCGCGCGCAGAAGCCGTCGCCGGCTCTCTCTCGGCGGGTCTCGTCGCCGATTTTCTTGTCATCTCGGGGGATATCTTCTCGATGAAGCCGCGCGGGATACCGGCAGTCCGGGTGCTCGCGACCGTTCTCGCGGGGCAGATCGTGTACCGCGCGGGCGACTTCTAATCCGACTGTGTTTTCGGGGTAATCATCGACAGGGGAATATCGCGCGACCGGCGGAGCAGCTTCGTGAGCTCCTCGTGCGGCTTGCCCGACCCGAACACGTACGAGATATTCTTGAGCATATCCTCGATCATTATCATCGAGATGGCCGGATAGGCGACGGCCGGCGAGACCGACGCGGCGATGACCTCGCGCTCGGCCGTCTCGCGAGACATGTTCAGCGATTCCATGAGGTATCGGATCGCGCCGTCCGACGTCATCGTTCCCGCGTGCAGGGAAAACACAACGACCATCCGCGCGTACTCCGCCCTCCAGTCGTCGAGAACGAGGATATAGAGCTCGGGATTGTCCTTCTTGATCTGCGGGCCGAGATCGAGGAGCGCCACGTAGCGCCACCCGTCTTCGAACGTCGCGCTCGAGAAGAGGACGGCGGTCGTATCCTTCGCCTCGCAGCGAAGCCTGTCCGTCTCGAGCATCCGCGGCGCGGCGCAAAGGAGCGCGAAACGCAGGGCGTCGTCTCCGATCCGCGACGCGCCGGCCGAGAGCGCGAGCCGGCTCTGGCATGCCGGGGCGGAGAAGAGAGAAGTGACCGCCGCCGCGATGCGGTCCCCGGCGGGAGGAATCGAGAGGTACGGAGCCTTGAGCGAGCGCGACAGGTACTCCGGCCTCGCCGGAAACGAGCTCGTCGCGCGGACACCCCGGACGCGGCCGAACGGCGAAGAGCCGCCTCCCGCCGGTCCCAGATCTCCGAGGAGGCGCTGGAGGCGCGACTCGAAGGACTCATTGTTCAGGGGGGCTGCCGCCGGGCGCGCCTGGAGAATTCCCTGATGCTCGAGCTCGATGCGTTTGAGGATGGAGCTCTTCTCGTTCTCGAGGCGCTTCACCTGTTTTTCTCCCTCGGCGATGAGCACGTTCGGATCGACATTGAGGTGCTCGCCGTAGAGAAAGATCTTCGAGAGATTCTCGGAGCCGATTATGAACTTCCCGTGCGAGGTGGGGATGAGCGTGTCGGAGATGAAGCGGCGGAAATCGAGGATCGATTGCCGTACGGTTGCGAGCTCTCCGTCGAGCGATGTCCCATAGCGCTGCCTGACGAGGGCAGCGAGGGCGGGGAGCCCCGCGGCGAGCGTGTCGAGCTCGTCGATCGCGTACCGGGCGTGCCACTCGGCCGGGTCTTTCAGATGGGCCGCGGCGTTCGAGAATAGTGAGGGGATGCGGAGTATACGCTTCCGGTACGCCTCGAGCTCCCCGCTGTACGGAGGTTCGATTCTCGACGGCATCACCCAGAGCGCCTCTTCCGCCGTCCAGCAGTACAGGAACGGGTTCCATCGGAAGCTGTCGAAGCCGTCGAATGCGAACCTCACGCCGCGGAGCCAATCGATGATGACGGTCGCGCGATCCGTGTCCCCCCCGTTCAGGCGCCCCGCCGGGATGCTCGAGAAACGCTTCAAGAGGCGCTGCGATTTCGCGAGCGCCCCGCGTATCTCGTCCTCCGAATAGGTGAAGAGCAGCGAATCCGACGAAGAGATGCCGAGACGCGACGCCCGGAGCGGTTCGATCTCCGCGCAGAGTTTCACGGCGAGCGACGCGTATCGCCGGTACGCGTCCGCGTATTCCGAGGCGCTCCTTTTCGCGCCGCATCCCGGGCAGAGCCCGGCGATCGAGAAGAGGAGAATGGCCGCGATGTAACCTCTTGTGGATCTCATTTCATGCCTCGTGAGGTGAGCGCTCGAACGCCGCCCCGGTGGAGCATTCGCGTTTCCATGCTATATAACCACGTGCGGTGTTCAAGTAAACACCTTTTGTCGTAATTCCTTGAGCATGCTCACCCGTATCCCGTACAATGCAATGCGGCTGAAGGCACCGTGGCGATTCCTCGAGCGGGAGGGTTATGGGCGGAAAACAGCGGACAGCGGCCGGAACGTTCATCTCGTACCGTTTCGCGGTGACCATGATCGCGATCCTGTTCGGCGCGAGCCTGGCCGGCTGGATCGCGACCGAGTTCGTCCCTCGAGATTTTCTCGAGCGGGAAGACTTCTACCGGCACACATGGGGGGCGACCGGCACGAGACTCGTCGACGCCCTTCGCCTCTATGATCCCTTCCATTCCTTCTGGTACCGGATCGTTCTCGCGATCTTCTTCGCTGTGCTTCTCCTGTGCGTCGTCACGCGGTGGAGACAGCTCGCACTCAGGTCATGGCGCCCCGCCGCGCCCGTCGATCCGCGGGAGCTCGAAGACGCCCCGCTCGCGTTCCGGTTCTCGTGGCGGCTTCTCGAAAGCGGGGACGACGGTGTCAAGGATCCGCTCGTGCACTACGGCGAGCGGTACGGCCGTGCGGAGCCGGCCGACGCAGAAACGCTTCGCGAGCGCTTCGCCCGCATCGCGGCGCTCCTGAGGAAACGGGGGTACGCAGTCGTTTCGCGCGAGGATCCGTCGGGAATCTCCTTCGCGGCGTTCTCGGGCAGATGGCGTTCGCCGGGCTCCATGCTCTTTCACATCGGCATTCTCGTGATCACGATCGGCGGGGTCGTCGGAAGCTACGGGGGTTGGCGGGAGACGATGTTCGTACGGGAGGGTTCCTCTGTGCCGCTACCGCGCGACAGCGTTCTCTCCCTTCACGTCGAGCGCTTCGAGATCGTGACGACGGAGCGCCTCGAGATCAAGGATTTCATCTCGACCGTTTCGGTCGTGGACGCTCGGGGGATTACGCTCGCCGCCGGCACCGTCGAGGTCAACCACCCGATGAAGGTCGCCGGCCGGCGGATCTACCAGAGCGAGTTTACGGTCGACGAGAATACATTCAAGAGGGCGAGGGTCACATATTCGCTGCGGGAGAGCGGCGCGCATGGAACGGTCGATCTCGTTCCGGGCGCGTCCGCCGGCCTCAGGGACACAACGGTTATGGTGACGGCCGTGAGATTTTTGCCCGATTTCAGGATGGGGCCCGACGGACCGTTTTCGGCGAGCGCGTTCCCGTCGAATCCGGCGCTCGAGGTCCGGGTCGCATCCGCCGGAGTGACGGAGAGCGGCTGGCTCTTTCTCTACCACGGCGATTTCAACAAACGTTTCGCGGCCCCCGTCGATCTCGTTCTCGAGGCCTGCGAGCCCGTGTACTACACGGGGCTCGAGGTGAGCGCGAGCCCGGGCGCGAACGTGCTCTTCGCCGGCTTTGCGGCCGCCACCCTCGGGCTCCTGCTCATGTACATCTGCAATCCGCGCGTCATGAAGGGCGTCTCCGGCGCCGGCGAGCTCGTCGTCGCGGGAACCGAGTACCGCTGGAAGGCGAGCTTCGAGCGGGAACTGGCCGGCGTTCGCGAAGCGATACGGAAGGAATTCGGTCCACGGGGGTGAGTGCCATGCCGTCCGCGTTCGATATGAACTGCTTCTGGTACTCTTTCTGGATGTACCTCGCCGCCTTCGTCCTCTTTTCCGTCTACGCGGCGGTGCGCAGGCGCGGAGTCGGGCTCGCGGCGACGGTCGTCTTCCTCGCCGCCTTCGTGCTTCTCACGGCGGGCCTCGCGGCGCGATGGGTCATCACGTCGCACCCGCCCTTTTCGACGATGTACGAGTACGCGCTGACGATGTCGTGGGCCGTCGCGTTGTCCTTTCTCATCATCATGGCCCGGTTCCGGCGCATGGTGCTCGGCGTGGTCGTTTCCCCCGTTCTCGTCCTTGTCCTCGTTATCGCCTCGCTTCTTCCGAAGGAGGCCTCGAAGCAGCTCATGCCTGCGCTCCACAGCTACTGGTTTTACATCCACGTGACGCTTGCCGCCTGTGCCGAGGGGGCCTTCATCGTCGCGGCGGGGGCGGGTATCGTCTACCTCGTGCGGAGAACCCGTGAGGCGGAGAAAGAGATCCTCCCGTCTCACGACCTCCTCGAAGAGATCATCGTCCGCGCGCTCCGCATCGGCTATCCGCTCTTCACGATCGGCGCGCTCTTCGCCGGGGCGATATGGGCGCAGTACGCGTGGGGCTCGTTCTGGAGCTGGGATCCCAAGGAGACGGGCGCTCTCGTCCTGTGGCTCTACTATACCCTCGTGCTCCATCAGAACGCGCGAGGCGCATGGCGCGGGAAAACGCTCGCCGTCATGTCGGTCGTGGGGCTCGCGATCGCCATCGTGTCGTTCCTCGGGAACCTCTTTTTCGGGGGAATGCACGCCTACGTCTGAGGGCTCATCTGACGAGAACGATCTTCCGCTCGATGCGGGATTTGCCCGCCCTGCCGACGACAAAGTAGATGCCGGCCGCGGTCGCCCGCCCGGCGTCGTCCGTTCCATTCCACGTGAACGTGTGGGCTCCGCGAGCGAGCGTTCGCGAGAAGAGCTTCCGCACGCAGCGTCCGTTCACGTCGTAGATCACGATGCTCGACGGGCATTCCTCGCTCACGGAGAGCTCGATCGTGGTCGCGCCGCGGAAGGGATTGGGGCTGGACGTGAGGACGAAGGGAACGGACAGCGCCGGGGGATGCTCGTCGCCGCCTCCCCCCGTTCCGTTCTGCGGATCGATGTACTCGCGGTAGTAGATCTCCTGGTTTCCGTCACGGGAGTCGACCCACGCGAGGTGCAGGTTCCCGTTCGGCTCGGCGATGAGGCAGGGGAGCTCCGACGTGCCGGCTCCGTTCGAGATCTGGACGGACGCCGTCCATGAGCCCGCGACGCGCCGTCTGAACATGATCTCGGTGTTCGTCTCCGAGATTTCCTGCCAGTACGCGATGAACGCTTCCCCTCCCGCGGCGGCTATGCTCGGGTGATAGTGCGTCACCGGTTCGTTCGTGAGGGCGATCTCCGGCTCCCAGCCCGCCGGGCCGCACCGGCGGTAGTATATCTGCTCCCTGCTTCCCCGCGCGTCGATCCAGGCGACGTGCGCGAAGCCGCTGTCGTCCACCGCGATGTCCGGGCGCATGGCGTTCATCGCGGGATCCGTGAGAAGCTCCTCGCCGAGCCAGACGCCTCCCGCCTTCTTCCGGTAGTAGATCTTTCCGATCAGCGTGTCCACTCTCGTATCCCACCATGCCACGTGGAGCGATTTGTCGGGGCCGATCGCGATCGTCGGGACCATCCGGTTCCCCGTCGGGACGTCCGTGAGCGGCATGGCCGCGGACCACGCATTGTTCCGGTACGTGCGATACATCACCTGAAGGTGATTCGAGACCTCCTCCATGTAGACCATGTGAAGCGTGTCGTCGTCGGCGACGATCGAGGAGCCGAACGAATCTCCCGAGGTGTTCGTGACCCGCTCTTCCACGTTCCACACCCCCGTCCAGACGTTGTGGTAGATCTCCATATTGCCGTCCCGGTTGTCGTTCCAGACGAGGTGCAGCCATCCCTCCCCGTCGACCGCGAGGTTCGGCCGTGCCGAGTACGCCGGATCGTTCGTTACGCGCTCGTCGTCGAGCCAAATGCCCCCCACCCGCATCTTGTGATAGATCTCGAAGTTCCGGTCTCTCTCGTCGAGCCAGACGACGTGCAGCGTGCCGTTCGGATCGACGGCGAGCCATTTGCAGTTGTTGGGGGCGGTGAAAGAGGTCGCGTCGTTGTTCGTGAGGCGCTTCACATCTTGCCATCCCGCCTGCACGGCGCTCAATGCGCCGGGGGCGGCGGCGAGAATGACCGTTGTAACGGTATATAAAATAAGCAGATAGACGGCGACGCTCCGTCGAGGAGGGCAATCGCGATACGCTGCGTATAGGCCCGGCAAAGCCATCTTCGCTCACCCGTTCCCTACTGCCTGACAGAGGCAGATCGACCACAAGTAAATCTAAGTCCCCGGCCTCCCCGGGTGCAACCGCAAATTTTTTAATTTATTTCGCAACAGAGAGTTGCGCGCTGGCATTAACAATGCTTCAGATTCGGCCGGAAGAGTATGTCTCAATTGCGTTTTCAGGAGGAGGCCATGATGCTGCGGCGAGTCGGCATCTCCATTCTCTGCGTCACCATCGCTTTCGGGGCCGGGTGCGGAAGAGGGGACAAGTCCGGAGCGCGCGGCGGGGGCTCAGGCAGCGGTCCGGGCGTCCCGCCGGGTGCCATAGGGGCCGGGCCGGAGCGGCCCGTGCGCGGCGGACGCCTCGTCATCGGCATGCAGCAGGAGCCCGAGATCCTCAACGAGGCCGTCAACTCGATGGTCGCTTCCGTCTACGTCTGCAGCCTGATCTTCAGCAAATTCGTGAAGTACAACGATTCCATGGAGCTCGTGCCCGACCTCATCGAGGAGATACCGACCGTCGAAAACGGCGGGATCTCGCCCGACTACCTTACGTACACGTACCATATCCGCAAGAACGCGCGCTGGCACGACGGCGTGAGCGTCACCTCGTATGACGCGAAGTTCAGCTACGAAGTCATGATGCATCCCGACATCAACGTCGAGACGCGCCAGGGATGGGACGTCGTCGACCGCGTGGAGACACCCGACTCCCACACCGTCGTCTTCCATCTCCGCGAGGTCTACGCGAACTTCGTCGGCGACTGTTTCTATGACGAATCCGTTCTGCCGGAGCATCTGCTGCGGGGCTCGCTCGGGCCCCAGTTCCAGAACGCCGCGTTTCACCGCCACCCGGTCGGCTCGGGGCCGTTCGTTTTCAAGGAATGGGTGAGCGGCTCCCATATCATCGTCCGAGCCAACAAGGACTACTATGGCGAAGGCCCGTACCTCGACGAGATCGTGATCAAGTTCATTCCCGACGGCAACGCCCTCGTCATGCAGCTCGAAACGGGGGAGATCGCGGCTATCGACAACGCTCCGAACACGGCGCTCCCCGTCGTGGAGCGGATGAAGGGGGTCCGGCTCTTCAGGAACCCCGCCCTCTTCAACGAGCACCTCGATCTCAACTGCGAGAACGCGATCCTCGGCGACCGCCTCGTCCGGCGCGCGCTCGCGCTGGCGACAAACCGGAAGGAGCTTGCCGACAGGATCTACAAGGGCGTCTGGCTTCCCGCATACGGGGACGATCATCCGCGGTCGCCGTACTACACGACCGCGGTCGAGACGCTCAACGCGTTCGATCCGGCCCGCGCGGAGAATCTCCTCACGAAAGCCGGCTGGGTCGACCGCAACGGGGACGGCATTCGCGAGAAGAACGGCACGCCGCTCGCGCTCACGATATCGGCGACGACCGGCAACCTGGATCGCGAGCGCTCCGAGATGGTGCTCAGGGAAGAGTACCGCTCGATCGGCGTCGACCTCGCGGTAAAAAACTACAGCCCCGGCGAGCTCTACGCGAGTTGGGACGAGGGGGGTATCCTGCGCCGCGGGAAGTATGATATCGCCCTCTACGCGGCGCTCATGCCGCCCGATCCCTCGACGAAGGAAGGGACCTATTCCGCGGCGTTTATCCCGCCGAAGGGGCAGAACTTCACGCGAATCAGAAACGAGCGACTCACGCGCCTCCTCGGTGAGGGGAGCAGAACGGTCGTCTTCGCCGACCGGAAGAGAATCTACGACGAGATCTCGAGGATCGTCGCCGACGAGGCCCCCGCGATCCCGCTCCTCTGGGTCACCCAGCTCGACGTGATGCCCGAGGCGCTCGTCAACTACCGGCCCAATCCGACGCAGTCGGGGGACACGTGGAACGCGAATGAATGGTGGCTGAAGAAATGAAACGGCATGCACGGTGGCTCATCATCTGCGCGATCATTCTCATCGGGGCCGTCTCTCTCGTGGAGCTGCGGCCCCGGGGAGAGCGCGCGGAGGGCCCCATTATCCGGTTCTGGGGCGCGGCCCGGAAAGTCGGCGGATCGTGCCTCATCGTGGAGAACGGAGGCACGAGGTTCGTCGTCGATTGCGGCGCGCTCGGGGAGCGGGGAAGCGGGGCGCTGCCGCCGCGGCCCGATTCGCTCGCCTTCGTCATTCTGACACATGCGCACATTGACCACTGCGGGCTTCTCCCGGAGCTTTTCAAGGCGGGATTCAGGGGGCGCGTCTATTGCACGAACGGAACGGCAAAGCTCGTTCCCGTCATGCTCGGCATGATGCGGGGCATCTCGCGGGAGAAGGTTCCCCGGAAGGCGTATGATGCCGCGCTGGCGAGTCTCGTCCCCGTGCCGTTCGGCGAAATCGTGAGCGAAGGCCCGGTTTCGTTCCGGTTCTTGAGGGCAGAGCATCTTCTCGGCGCCGCCTCGGTCGATCTGCGTCTGGCGACCGGCGCCGACACGGTGAGCCTCGTCGTTTCGGGCGATATCGGCTCCGGCAACTCGATCCTGCTTCCGCCGCTCGAGCGGCCCGGCCGCGCCGACTACGTCGTCATGGAGTCGACGTACGGGGGCACCGTGCGGGACACGGCGGCGGACGCATCCCGCGCTCATGAGGCTTTCGCGACGGCCGTCGGAAGCGCGCTCCGCGATGGAGGGGATGTTCTCATCCCGTCGTTCACGCTCGGAAGAACGCAGGAGGCGATGGCCGTCGTCGACATGTACGAGCGCTCGGGTGTCATACCTCCCGGCACCGAGGTCTTCGTCGACAGCCCGACCGCACGCAAGATCACCGACGTGTATCGGGGAATGAAGGGCGAGCTCTCGGATTGGGCCCGGTCGGCGTATCCGGACGAGGCTCTGCGGTTCCCGACGCTTCGGGAGGTGCGGAGCCGAACGTCGCTCAAGGTTCATGCGCGGCATCACCGTCCTGCCGTGTTCATCTCATCGAGCGGCGATCTCGCGCATGCCAACGCGCCGCGTCATCTCATGCGGATGTTCGCGGACCCGAAGAATCTCCTGTGCATCATCGGATGGCAGGCGCCGCTTTCCCCCGGGGCGCGGCTCCTCGCCGGCGAGAGCCCCATTCTCGTGGGGCACCAGGAGGGCCGAAGGGTGAAGGAGGATTGGATCACGCCCGCCCTGAACGTGAAGGCGTTCCATTCCTTCTCGGGACACGCCGACGCGGCGGGTCTCCTCGCGTGGCTCGCCTCCGCCCGGGGCGTGAAGCATGTGTTCCTCGTGCACGGCGAGGAGAGAGAGGCGTTCGCGCTTGCACAATCGATACGGACGCGGCTCGGCATTCCGGTCACGGTTCCCCGGCGAGGGGATGGCTTCGTGCTTTCCCCGCGGAAAGGTGCAATCGCGAGGGACTTTGCCGCCGCGGCCGCGGTCGAGACCGATACCTTGAGGCGCGCGGCGGCGGCCGCCGCGGCGGACACGCTATCCGAGGGAAATGAATGATCAAGGCCCCGGCGAATGTCCGGGGCGAGGATCCGTCATGAAGAAGCTCATCGCCAAGAGACTCGCGAGGACGCTGCCGCTCATCGTCCTCATCTCGATCGTGACGTTCGCGCTCCTGCACCTCGCCCCCGGGGGGCCGGCCGGGGTCTACTCGGGAAACACGAGGATGAGCGAGAGCGACCTCGCCCGCATCAGGGCGAATCTCGGCGTCGACAGGCCGCTCGCGGTGCAGTATTTTCTCTGGTTCAAGAAGGTTTTCCTCGGCCTCGATTTCGGCACGAGCTACGTGACCGGACAGCCGGTCGCGCTGATGATCCGGGATCGTCTCCCCGCGACGCTCGAGCTCATGGGAACGGCGTTCATTCTCGCGGTCCTTCTCGGCCTCTCGACGGGCGTCGTCTCGGCGCTCCGCCGGGACGGACTTCTCGACCAGATCATTTCGGTGATCTCGGCCGGCGGGCTCTCGGTGCCCGTGTTCTGGCTCGGGATCATCGCGATCTACATCTTCTCGCTCAAGCTCGGAGTTCTTCCGAGCGGGGGGCGAGAAACGATCGGCGCGCAGGCGGGACTGGCCGATCATGCGCGGCATCTCGTGCTGCCGGCGTCCGTCCTATCGATCGGCTTCTTCGCGTCGTGGAGCCGCTACACGAGAGCCCAGCTCCTCGACGCAATCCGGGGGGATTTCGTGCGAACGGCTCGCGCGAAAGGCCTGAGCGAGACCGCCGTGATCTGGAAGCACGCCCTGCGGAACGCGGCTCTTCCGATCCTCACCGTGATCGTCATGCAGATACCGACGCTCTTCACGGGCGCCGTGATCACCGAAACGGTGTTCTCGTGGCCGGGGATGGGGAGGATGTTCTACGAAGGACTCGAGCGGCACGACTATCCCCGTGTCCTCGGCGTCGTCGTGATATTCTCGTTTCTCATCATCCTGTTCAATCTCATCGGCGATCTCCTGTACTCGGCGGTCGACCCGAGGATATCTCTCGGGGGCCCGGCCGCGGTCGTCGCCGGCCGTGCGGAGGAGCAATGACGCGGGGGATCGCACACGGCGTCTTCACCGGTTTCGGCGCGGCGCTCGCGTCCGGCCGGAGCGCCCGGCGCCGGCCGCCGCGGCATTTCTTCGGGAACGGCACCGCCGTTTACTCGCTCATGCTCATCGCGCTCATCCTCGCCG
Organism: Candidatus Krumholzibacteriaceae bacterium; assembly: GCA_036511215.1. Lineage (GTDB taxonomy): Bacteria > Krumholzibacteriota > Krumholzibacteriia > Krumholzibacteriales > Krumholzibacteriaceae > SSS58A. The sequence continues at coordinate 1,651 of DATCCP010000329.1, read as the reverse complement.
TGTCGCTCTTGGCGCCGCTCATGACGCCGTACGGAAGGGACGCGATCGACCTCGGGGCCATCCTCGCGGGGCCGTCGCCGGCGCACGCGCTCGGGACGGACGACCTCGGCCGCGACGTCTTCACACGGCTCATCTACGCGGGACGCTTCAGCATGCTCGTGGCCCTGTGCTCAGTGGCGATCGCTCTCGCCGTGGGGCTCGTTACGGGAACGGTCGCCGGCTACTTCGGGGGGGCGGTCGACGTGGCGGTCACTATGACGATCGATCTTTTTCTCTCGGTCCCCGTCTTCCTCGTGCTCCTCGTCGCCGCGTCGGCCGGCGGCGGGCGGCTCTGGCTCGTTCCCCTCGTGATCGGGGGGACTTCGTGGATGGAGACCGCCCGCATCGTGCGCTCGCTCGTGATGTCCCTCAAGGAGGAGAGCTTCGTGCAGGCGGCGCGGGCCGCCGGCGCGAGGGATTCGAGCCTCATCGTCCGCCACGTGCTTCCACAGGCGTTTCCGTCGGTCATCGTCTCGGCGACGACCGGCTTCGCCCAGGCGATGCTCGTCGAATCCGCCTTGAGCTTCCTCGGCTTCGGCGTCCAGCCTCCCGTCCCGACGTGGGGCAACATGCTCGAGAACGCCAACGTTTTCATCAGGCAGGCGCCGCTCGCCGCGTTCGCCCCGGGATTCATGATCATCATCACCTGCCTTTCCTTCAACAACATCGGAGAAGGCCTCCGCAGGATGCTTGCTCTCGACCGCTGATTTCGTTACCTTCAAATTCATGAATGCGAACATCAGGGCGATCGGGCTCGTCTCGGGGGGCCTCGACAGCGCGCTGGCCGTCGCCGTCGTCAAGCGTCTCGGCGTGGACGTTCTCGGCCTCCACGTCGCGATCGGTTATTCCGCCACCTTCATGCGACGGGAGATCGCCGGTGAACAGGCCTCGACAGTAGCCGCCGAAGAGTCGGCGCGGATGTCGGCGGCGTTCGGCGTGGGCGTGCGAATCCTCGACTGCTCCGTGGAGTACTTCGATGTGCTCCTGCACCCGCGCCATGGTTACGGCGCCAACGCGAACCCCTGCATCGACTGTCACCTCTTCATGATCCGGAAGGCGAAGGAGATCATGGAACGCGAGGGGGCGCATTTCGTCTTCACGGGAGAGGTCCTCGGACAACGTCCGATGTCGCAGAACTACAAGGCGCTCGGGCTCATCGACACCGAATGCGGTCTCGGGGGGCTCCTCGTTCGTCCCTTGAGCGCGAAGCTTCTTCCCGAGACCGTTCCCGAGAGAAACGGCTGGCTCCCTCGCGAGGGGCTTCTCGACATCCAGGGACGCTCGCGGAGGCGTCAGATGGAGCTCGCCGGCGAGCTCGGCATCACGGGGTATTCATCCCCCGCCGGCGGGTGCATGCTCACCGATGAGAACTACGCCGCGAAGCTGAAGGATTGGATGAGGCATCGGGGGGAGGCGGCGCTCACGCACGAGGAGACACTGCTCTTCTCCGTCGGGCGCCATTTCAGGCTCTCGCCGTCGGTGAAGATCGTCGTGGGGAGACGTGAGGCCGAGAACATCTACATCGAGCGCGCCTGGCGCGGCGACTGGCTCGCGGTTCCGCTCGACGGGCCGGGGCCCACCGTTCTCGTACAGGGAGAGCCGTCGGAGGAGG
>DATCCP010000328.1:0-3392 GCA_036511215.1 Candidatus Krumholzibacteriaceae bacterium | reverse complement strand
CGCACCACGCTCGAAACGGCCTTCTCGAGATCGGAGACGTCGAGAGGTTTGGGGAAGAAATCCCTGGCGCCGAGCGAGACGGCACGGGACCGCATCTCCTCCGAGTTCTCCCGTGTGACGATGATCACGGGAACGTCCGCTCCGACGTGCGTCTTGATGTAGGAGAGAATGCCTAACCCTTCCCCGTCGTCATCATCCGCCAGGTAATGAGGCAGATTGAGGTCGAGAAGAACGAGCGAGGGAACGCCCGTCTGCAAATACTCAACGGCTTCTTTGCCGGAGGAAGCTCGGGCGACCGGCCAGGGAGGACTCCACATGGTGAACAGGTCCTCCACGAAGTCACGGTCGTCTTCAACGATCAGGATTTCACCGTTTGTCTCGGCGTTTGCGTCCACGGTTTCGCCCCCCAATCGGCTATCGTTCTACCCCTATCTCTTCCCCTAGGTGCCGGCGCCGGCAACGAGCCGCCCTTGCCCTCCGGTGCTCAAACGAGATCCACCCGTTGTGCGTATTAAAATCGGATACTCTCGTTCGTCAATGATTCTAAGAGCAACCCGCGTTCCATTGTGCCGACTGACAGGAAATATCGAGATGCCTCGGGCTATCTGTAAAATCTGCAATAAATTACGTGGGGCGGCCTTCTGGGGTCGCTGGGGGAAGGACGGATGCCGCAGCAACTGCAGTTGCGCGGTCACCTGTTCGGGGGGAATCGAAAACGCCTGCCCCTGCGCCAATTATCGGGTGCGAGTCTCGTCGAGCCGCCCGCAACTCGCGTTGCGTTCTCGTGCTCAAACTTCGACTTGAGAGGGTGGGCCTCACTTCTTGATTTCATTCAGCATCTTCTGCAGCCCGAACCGCGTGAGCCCCATACGCTCAGCGGCCGCGCAGAGATCTCCGCCGCAGGAGGCGATAATCGTGTCCGTGTATTTCCGCTGGAATTCTTTGAGGACAGCCGTCTTCGCGTCACGATAGTCCATATGAAACAGCGCTTCGCTGGACAACGCGCTGGCGGAATCGCCCGCGAAGATATCCGGTCCCGTGAACGCGCCGCGGACGACGTATGCCTCGATCGCGTTCTCGAGCTCGCGCACGTTCCCCGGCCAATCCCGCCGGCAGAGATTCGTCATCATCTCGTCGTCGAGCTCGCGTTTCGGCCTCTTGAGCTCGACGGACTTGCGCTCCAGGAAATAGCGCGCGAGGACCGGAATGTCGCCCCTTCGATCCCTCAGAGGAGGAACGTTGATCACGTGCGTGCTGAACCTGAAATACAGATCCCTGCGGAACGACCCGTTTTCAAGGCTCTCCTGCAGGTTCCGGTTCGTCGAAGCGAGGAGCTTTCCGCGGAAGGGGATTCTTCGAGAGCTCCCGTGCCGTTCGAACTCCCGCTCCTCGATGACGCGGAGGAGCTCCGCCTGCAGGGACAGGTCGATTTCGGTTATCTCGTCGAGGAAGAGAATGCCATCGTAGGCGAGCTCGAAGATCCCCGGAATGTCTTCGGCTCCGGTGAACGCACCCCGGACACTCCCGAAGAGCTTCATGCTGAACGTCTCTCGCGGCACCGCGGCGCAGTTGATGGGCAGGAACGCCTTTCCCGGGCAGAATCGCTTGTGGATTTCCCTGGCGACGAGCTCTTTCCCGGTGCCCGTTTCCCCCGTGATGAGCACCGGGCCCGGGCCCTCGGCTGCAAACGCGATCTCCTTGCGCAGCTCCCGCATCTTCTCGCTCTCGCCGATCATCTCGCCGTGAAGCTGGTCGATCTCCCTTCGCAGCGCGTCGTTCAATCGCATGACCCTCTGCTCCTCGATCGCCCGGGAGATCCTCCGCTCGAGGTCGCCGAGATCCGGCCTCTTGTCGATGTAGTCGACGGCGCCCTTCTTCAGCGCCGCGGTCGCCGACGCCGCCGACGAGTCGCGCGTCACCATGATGATGGGGAGCTTCGGATCGGATACGTGAAAGGTCTCGAGAATTTCGAACCCGTCGACGCCCCTTCCGAGATCGATGTCGAGCAGAACGGCGTCAAAGCCCAGTCGATCGTGCGCGGAGAGGGCCTCTTTCGCGCTGTGGGACACCACGATTTCATAGCGATCCGTCATGAGCCTCGCGAGATCCCCGAGAAACGTCTCGTCGTCGTCCACAATGAGAATACGCACCCGTTCGCTGTCCATGAGGTCCTCGCTTTCTAGGATTTTCTCAGAACGACCCTCATCGTCGTTCCCGAGCCCGCGGCGCTGCCGTGGACGAAGATCTTGCCGTCGAAGCGCGCGAGCTCCTCGCGAGCGTAATGCAGCCCGAAGCCCCCCTCCACCTTCGTCGTGAAGTGTCTCTCGAAGACGCGCTCCCAGTCCTCGCGCGGGATCCCGCATCCGTTGTCGCGAATGTCGATTCGACAGTAGTCCCCTTCCCACTGGACATTGATCACAATCTCCGGGTCCGCCGTTCCCTCGGTCGCCCGCGCGGCGTTGGAGAGGAGCGCCTCGAGAATCTTGTCGAACACGACAGGCGAGATGAAAACGCCGTCGGCCGCGGTAGAATCGCTCGCGAGCGCGAGGGAGATCATTATCGCATCATGATCATAGCGGAATCGCGCGATCCCGCGCTCGAGCGCCTCCGCGACGGGAGTCCGAAACACGGATCGCAAATACGAGCGGATTCCCGCGATCGATTCGTCGACGTCGCCAAGGACGGCGAGCGCGCTCGCGACGTGCTGTTCCCTACCGGCGGCCGACCCCTCGCGACCGGAGGCCGAAATCGCCTGCATCGCCTGGCCGGCGAGCCCCACACGGGGCAGGATGGTGCCCCACGTCTCCTCGGGAACGCGCGCCTTGCGGGCGAGCATGACAATGTGCTTGAGCTCAGGCACGACCGTTTCCATGAACGTCTTCTGCAAGTTCGCGAACAGCTCATCGCGGGCCGCCGTATCGGACCCTGCCCGTTCCCAGTTCTTCAAATGGAGCCGGATGCGGTCGATGATTTTGAGCGAAGAGCCCCCATGCCCGAACGCCGACATCGCCGTGAGCAGATCATTCTGCGCCTCATCGATTGCCATTTGGTCGGCCCCACGCCTCCAGAGGCGCCCAAAGATGAACAGCGCCGCGACGCACGCGAGGAGGGTGACGATCACGGCGACTGCAATCGTCGAACGCCGTAAATGCGCCCCAAGTCGAGTCGCGACGGACACCCGCTTCAGGGCCATGACGTGAATCGAATCGCCGCTCGCGGCGACGATATACTTCCTTCCGTCGTACCGGGCAAGCTGCGTTTCAGCTTGATCCGCGGATTGACCCACGAACCTGCGCTCAGCGATCGGGGTTCCCTCGTGATCCCGTACGATGAGTATGTCGTCCTGCCGGCAGATGATCTCCGGCTTCCCGTCGTCGTTGAGATCCCACACT
>DATCCP010000327.1:0-2837 GCA_036511215.1 Candidatus Krumholzibacteriaceae bacterium | reverse complement strand
ACATGAAACGGTCCAATATCCACTGCGCCCTCGTCGTCGAGATGAACGGGCAGCGGTACTTCGTCGATCCGGGCTACCTCGTCGGGGAGCCGGTCGAGCTCTCGGACAGGCCCGTGCGGCTAGAGACGACCTTCGGCGTCGTCGAGCTCAGGCCGCGGCAAGGGGAGCGTTACGATCTCTTCACGCTCGAGGGCGAGGACCGCAAGTGGCGATACACGGTGAAGACGGTCGCCGTCTCGCATGCGGCATTCATGCGGCACTGGCAGGACTCGTTCGCGCTCCCGATGATGAACAATCTGCTGCTGACGCGGCTCACGCCGGAGGGGCATCTCTATATCAAGAACCATCACCTTCGCATGAAAGGCCCGCAGGGCAAGGCGAACGAGAACATCCGGAGCGGTCTCGAGGCGCGGATAGCGGCGGAGTTCGGCATCCCGCCCGACATCACCGCGCAGGCGCGCGAGCATCTCGAGAAACTGAGGCGTTCATGGCGCGTGCATGACGTCGCGCGGCCGGCGGAAGGGTAGGCCTCCATGGTCCATCCGAAGGCGGGAAAGCCCGCGGAGGGCGCTCGGGTAAAGCTCATCGCCGCGATTCTCGCCGGGAGCGGCTTCGATCTCGATGCGCGCCTTCTCGGCGGGCTCGAGGAACGTTTCGGACGGATCGACTACCGCGGGCCGGCGCATCCGTTCGACGGCACCGATTACTATGAGGACGAGATGGGCCCCGGGCTGAACCGGCTCATCATCTCATTCGAACCGCTTGTGTCGCCGACCGAAATCGTCCAGGCCAAACTGGACACCGCTGCGATAGAGGAGGATCTGTCCGAGGGGGGCGGGCGCCGCGTGAATCTCGATCCCGGCTACATGGATTATTACAAGATAGTGCTCGCATCCTTCAAGGAGGGCCCTCAGAAGATCTATCTCGGGGCGGGCGTCTATGCGGATCCCGTTCTCCTCTACTACGACGGGGAGTATGCGTCTCTCCAGTGGACCTTCCCCGATTTCAAGGCGGGGCTGTACCGGGAGGACTTCCGGGCGATCCGGGCGCTGTACAAAAAGGCTCGCCGGGAGGAAAAATAGAAATTCATTTTAATATGCTATTGACGCGCGGTCGTCGTTATGGGAAAATGCACTCGAGAATCTAACTCTCTCAGCGGGCATACTCCCGACTCCGCGAGGATAAGGAGTATGCCTTCTTATTTTATGGCTGGGCCGGGAGTGCGAGTTTGACAAGAGTCTCGCTTTCGGGCGATCAATTCATCCTCTTTGTCCTCGTCCTCAAGATGGGCATCATGGCGGCGCTCGGGGGCGCCCTCATCACCTCGAGCTTCTTCAAGAGGCTCATTTTTCTCGACACGCGCGACACTCGGCAGAATTGGCAATTCGCGCTGAGCCTCGGGCTGCTCCTCACCGCGGGCACGGCGGTGCGCGTGCTCGTCGGCTACGAGGGGCTGGACGTGTCGCTCCCGGGCACGTTCCTCGTGGGCCTTCTCGGCGGAATGGTGCCCGGCTCGGCCGTCGGGCTCTTCGTGAGCCTGCCGGGCATGCTGCACGGGGAATGGGCGGCCGTGCCGTTCACCGTGCTCTGCGGCCTCGCCGGGGGGCTCATCCGGGCCCGGACGAAAAATCGGGAGGAGTTCTGGAATTTCTCGCCGATCTTCATCAACAATATCGCGCGGTCGTGGCGCGTCTTCGGCGCGGAGAGACGCCTCGACTCGCGCGTATGGATCATGCTCACGCTCGTGGCGCTCGAGGCCGTGCGGACGCTCGCGGGGAACCACGCGAGCACGCTCATATTCTCCTTTCATCCCGATCATTTCTGGGTCACCCTGTGCGTCTGGTTCACGACGCTCGTGTGCGTCGGCATCCCGCTCAAGATATGGAACAACACGCGCGTCGAGGCGCTCCTCGAGGAGCAGCGCTCGGCCGCCGTGCAGGCGCGCTTCGACGCATTGCGGAGCCAGATCAATCCGCACTTCCTCTTTAACGTATTGAACGCGGCGACATCCCTCATCTGGAGCGAGCCCGAGAAGGCGCGGTGGATCCTCGTGAAGCTCGCGAGCATCTTGCGGCGGCTCCTGCGCGGCGGAGAGGACTTCGTGCCCTTGAGCCGCGAGATCGAGTTCATCGAGGATTATCTCAGTCTCGAGGTCGCGCGTTTCGGTCCGGACAAGCTCGCGATCGAGAAGGATCTCGACCCGCGCTCGCTGGACGTGCCGGTGCCCGCCATGATTCTCCAGCCGCTCGTCGAGAACGCCGTGCGCCACGGTATCTCGCCGAAGGTGGGAAGCGGCGTCGTGAGGATCGAGGCATCGAGCGACGGAATCAAGCTCACCGTCGTCGTGCGCGACAACGGGCTCGGTTTCAAGGAGAGCTCGCGCGAGGGCATCGGCCTGCGCAACGTGCGCGAGCGGCTGAAGACCGCGTACGGATCCGGCGCATCCCTTGAAATAAAGTCGACGCCCGGGCAGGGGACTTTCGTTATAATCGAAATGCCCGTCGAGCGCGAGAGGCGCGCGGGCTGAAATACCGCCCCGTCGGAGGTAGGGAGGCGCCGTGCCCGACAAGAGCCGAAGGAAATCCGCAAGCGAGGCGCTCCGCGTCGTCGTCGTCGACGACGAGGGCCCCGCGCGCAAGGACCTCAAGCGCATCCTCGGCAAGCTCGGAGACGTCGAGGTCGTCGGCGAGGCTGCGGACGGCCCCGATGCGGTGAAGCTCATCCGAAGGCTCGAGCCCGACGTGGCGCTCCTCGACATCCAGATGCCGGGGCTCGACGGCTTTCAGGTGCTCGCCCGCCTGGCCGACATGGAGCGCCTGCCCTCGATAGTTTTCGTC